>JBLIFO010000018.1:0-26664 GCA_047633875.1 Marinoscillum sp.
CAAAGTACCCTGAAGTTCGTAGAGACCTCTCTTTGGTATTGGATAAAAAAGTATCTTACAATGAGATTAACCAATTGGCTTTTAAGTCTGAAAAAAAATTGCTAAATCGTATCAATGTCTTTAGTGTTTATGAAGGAGACAAGTTGGAAGCAGGTAAGAAATCTTACGCTTTGAGCTTTTATATTCAGGACAAAACCAAGACACTCACGGACAAGGTGATAGACAAAATCATGAATGACCTTATCCGAAATTTTGAGAATGAAGTTGGGGCTATTATTAGAAAGTAAATGAGCAATGACACTTTAAGAACTGAAATCAATAATCTGGAGCGTAAGATTAAACTCTTGCTCAATGAATATACCCAGATGAGATCAGAGCTCGAGCGAATTGGCGTTGAAAATGCCCAATTGAAAGCACAGACCAACTCTCAAGAAGCGTCCTTGGAGAGCTTTCAAAATCAAACTAAAATTAGTAAAATTGTAGGAAGCATGGCCGTAGGCGAAAGTGATGCGGGAGAGTTGAAAGAAGTGCTTGATGAATATATAAAGGAGATCGATAAATGCATCGCTCATTTGAGTGAAGCTTAAAATACCGAATGGCTGACTTGTCAATAAAACTTAAAATCGGAAATAGGGAATACCCAATGAGGGTAAAACCTGAGGATGAAGAGCGTATCAGAAAGGCTGGTAAGATGGTGAATGAAAAAATCAAATCTTACCGTAACCAATTTGGTATAGAAGACAATCAGGATTTGCTTGCTATGGTAGCATTTGACTGTCTAGTGGATAAGATGAAAAACGAAGAGACTTTCGAATCTACAGATGAAGTGGCCATTGGACAGCTTAAAAGTTTGAGTCAGCTAATAGCCAACGCAATTTAACGGTACCCTTTATTACAAACATCTAGCATTGATTCTCCGCCACATCCGAGTGGTCATGTATGTAATTCACATACTTAATATTATCAATGGACATCATATACATCTTTGTTGGGATCACAGGAATATTCCTCGGTCTCATTGTGGATCGTCTGCTTCTGAAGCGATCGATCAAGAAAAAGCTTCTTCAGGCTGAAGAGCAAAAACGAATGATTATAAAAGAGGCAGAACTGACTGCCGAGAGTATCAAAAAAGAAAGAATCATTGAAGCCAAAGAGAAATACCTGAAGCTCAAATCTGAATTCGAAGAAGAAGCCAACCGCAAGAAAAATCAGATCATCACGAATGAAAACAAGCTCAAGCAGAAAGAGTCTCATATCTCCAAGCAGCTAGAGCAAAACAAGCGCACTGAAGCTGAGCTGGACTCTATGAAAGAGAACGTGCAGGCGCAGTTGGAAATTGTAAAAAAGCGTAAGGAAGAATATGAAAAGCTCAAAGGCGAGCAGATCAATATCCTAGAGAAAGTAGCGAACCTATCTGCTGATGATGCCAAATCTCAGCTCATGCAGACTTTGAAAGATGAAGCTCGCACAGACGCTTCTGCACACATCAAGGAGATCATGGAAGAGGCCAACCTCACTGCTACGAAAGAAGCTAAGAAGATCGTCTTGCAGACCATCCAACGAACAGCTACTGAGCATGCCATTGAAAACTGCGTATCCATCTTCAACATAGAAAGCGACGATATCAAAGGAAAAGTAATCGGTCGTGAAGGAAGAAACATTCGTGCGCTTGAGGCAGCTACTGGCGTAGAAATCATCGTAGATGATACACCAGAGGCGATCATTATTTCTGGATTCGATCCGGTGCGTAGAGAGATCGCTAGACTATCACTTCACAGATTGGTACAAGATGGTAGAATTCACCCAGCGCGTATCGAAGAGATCGTAGCAAAGACTACCAAAAACATCAATGAGGAGATCGTAGAGATCGGTGAGCGTACAGTTATCGATCTTGGGATCCATGGACTACACCCAGAGCTAATCAAGCTAGTGGGCCGTATGAGGTTCCGTTCGTCTTATGGACAAAACCTCCTGCAGCATTCACGTGAAGTGGCCAATCTATGCGCCACATTAGCGGCAGAGCTAGGACTCAACACCAAACTCGCCAAACGTGCAGGATTGCTACATGATATAGGTAAAGTTTGGCCGGACGAGCCAGAAAAGCCACATGCAATCATCGGTATGGAACTGGCTATGAAGTACAAAGAAAATCCTGAAGTGATCAATGCCATAGGTGCTCACCATGACGAGATAGAGATGACTTCTATGATCTCTCCTATCGTGCAGTCATGCGATGCAATCTCTGGTAGCCGACCAGGTGCACGACGTGAGATTATGGAGCAGTACATGAAGCGACTGAAGGATCTAGAAGCCGTGGCTATGAACTTCGATGGAGTCAACAAATGCTATGCAATCCAAGCGGGCCGTGAGCTCCGTGTGATGGTAGATGCCGAGCATGTGACTGATCAGCGGGCAAGTGAGCTGTCTTTCAATATCTCTCAGAAAATAGAGAAAGAAATGCAGTACCCTGGACAGATCAAAGTGACTGTAATACGTGAGACACGCGCGGTAGCTTTCGCTAAATAAGCAACTCATTTTATAGCTATCAAGAAAAGCCTTGCCGTGTTCGGTGAGGCTTTTTTTTATGATCCTCCCCTAGTCCTCATTTCCAACGAGGATTCCCTCACTTTTAAACCCCTTTAACCCCTCGTAAAACAACAAAGACTTAACAACACGCCTCGGAGGTTAAGCTGGTTTTATGATTTGATGAACATCGCTACTAGCCATTTGACGAGAGTCTAATAAGCAGTTGCTTTGGCCTCCAAACCAGCGCAAAATGAAATTTCTGATTGGCCTAATCCTAGCATTTCAATGCTTCCATCTAGCAGGTCAAACCTTCAATACCAATGCAAGAACTTCAGGGGTAATGAAAACTACCGAAGGTAGTTTCATCGGCACACTTGACATCAGTATTGAGCTTGATCAAGTGATGTGGCATGAGGACAATCGTACCCGAATCTTTGGAGCGCGCCAGATCAAAAAAGTGGTGATTGACTTAGGTGAAGGCGCCAGCCAAACCTTCGTTGGTCATGTGCTAAACAACGATCACTATCTGTTTGAGGTACTTTCGGACGGGAAAGTCACTATCCTATATAAAGTGGGCATTGTGAAAGATCAGTATGAAAACACCTTTTATCCACCCTTCTTCCAGCTAAACAGCAAAAAAGAGCTCGTCCCGCTCGACTCTAAAAGGGACCTTCTGGCGGTATTCGACAATGACTCCAAATGGATGAACCAGTACATCAGAAACCAGTCATTAAATCTAGAGAATCCACAGGATGTTAGCAGAGCGCTAGATTATTACAATGAAGCTTATTGAAAGAGTGCTCCAACTCAATCCCTCACCACACCATTAAAAACACTCACCTTGGAGTTGAATGGATTTCCCGAAGCTCTACGAAAGGATACAACCTGTCCCACATGCCAGACTGCATCTTCTATCGGGCCATTGATTTGATTCCAAAAAGGATATTCCGAATCTCTACCTTCAAATCTTATCGGTAAATCTTCCAGTTTCAGATTGCCTGAGCGTAGTGCTTGAGAGGCTACTAGTAGATTATTGAGGGTCTCAGCACGTAACTTTTCAAAGTCCCATGTAGTAACCTCAACGGCTATATGTGCTTTGCTATTCACACAATTAAAAACCACTTGGGTCAAGCCATGAATATGCTCCAAAGTCTCTCGAGAAGTTCTCGCCCCTTCACTTGGTTGATAGCTTAAGTCCTCAGGTTTCAAACCCTCGGTAGCCCAGTAGTATCTGAATGCAAGCCCTTCCACCATTCTCGCCACAACAGTTTCTGCCGTGTAGGTTGCAGGATCATCAGGGATTTGTCTAAATGGAAGTTCCGTGCTTTGAGAAAATGAAGCCATTGAAGTCATAATCAAGATTAGGGTAATCGTTAGGTATCTCATAAAATTCGGATTAGTCCGCTGCTTAAGCTGGTGGGATAGCTTCCCCATTCAGGTCAGTCGTGAGTATTTCACTCATAAAGTCAAAGTAAGGTCGCAAGTCCTTGAAGGTATCATTGAGCTTAACTATGAAGTCTTTGGAAAGCACTTCCTCATCGGTATAAGAATGCTCCACATAGAAGTTCTTATACTTGATCAAATCAATCGCTGGATCTTCCTTATCAAATCCCTTTGGCGCTGTTTTCACCTGTTCCCCTAGAAGGCCTCCGAATGTGGATTTGAAATTTGAATCAGCTAGTATACCTCGCAAAGTCTCAGGGTCTTGGCTCAGTTGTTTTCTAATATGGAGTAGGTCTTGAGGCTCTGGATTGAAAAATCCACCAGCAGCCATGCTGCCTCCTGGCGTAATCATATAGTAATAACCTCCACGCAAATAATGGGTATCTCGTTGAAAGCTTGCAGACCAATAGCTCTTGTATGGAGTTTTATCTTTAGAGAATCTTACATCTCGATAGATCCTAAAAACCTTGCTCTTTCCTATTTTGTCATGTTCATTCATCATCAACTCTAAAGCCTTATGAAATGATTTGAATTCATCCTGAGCCTTTATAAAGTCAGGCTTATTCTGTTCAAACCACTCACGGTTGTTGTTCTTTTGAAGGGCAGATAAGAAGGAGAGGTTTGATTTAGATAATTGCATAAGGTCAGATTTGAAAATTCACCTAATTGATAACGGACCAAACAAAAAAAGGTCACTAGAAGTGACCTTTAAAGTAAGTATAATTTTTAAAAACTTCTTTTAAGCTATCGCTCTCATTGTCTTAGCCTTCACAGAAGCAATCTTATTGATCGCATCCACATATGCCTTCACAGAAGCAACAACAATATCCTGATGAACTCCAAAACCCATATAATGCTGATCTTGATGTTTCACTCGTAAGTGCACTTTACCATCATCATTTCTATTGCCCATCGACTGCACCAAGAACTCGTCCATGTCGAAAACTTCGCCTAGTATATCATCCACCGCTCTGAAAGCAGAGTCGATCGAGCCTGTGCCAGTGGCTGACGCACGCACAATCTCATTGTTCACTTCTAGCTCTACGGTCGCAGATGGAAATACGGACTCTCCGCAGATGATCTGAATATTTTTCAATTTGATCCCTCCTTGCGGCAACTCACCATCTACTAATATGATAAGATCGTCATCTGTGACATCCTTTTTGGCATCAGCCATGTTCAAAAATGCCTCATAAACTTCCTCTACACGTGATTCTTCAAGGGTATAGCCCAATCGGTCAAGGTGATATTTCAAGGCAGCCTTACCACTACGAGCGGTCAATATGATAGAAGATTGAGGGATACCTACATCCTCTGGGTCTAGGATTTCATAACTTTCTCTGTTCTTGATCACACCATCTTGGTGAATACCTGAAGAATGCGCAAAAGCATTTCTACCAACGATCGCCTTATTTGGCTGCACAGGCATGCGCATCATTTTACTCACGAGCAAGCTCAATGCGTAGATGTGCTTGCTTTGGATATTGGTGTGAACGTCTAGGCTTTTGTGTGTTTTGAGGATCATAGCAACCTCTTCCAAAGAAGTGTTACCAGCGCGCTCGCCAATCCCATTGATGGTGACCTCTACCTGACGAGCTCCGTTACTTACGCCTGCTATGGTATTGGCTGTAGCCAATCCTAGATCATTGTGGCAGTGGCAAGAGATAATTACCTTCTCAATACCTACCACATTATTTTTCAAGTATTTGATTTTAGCACCGTACTCTTCTGGTAAGCAATAGCCAGTCGTATCTGGTATGTTCACGACAGTTGCGCCAGCTTTGATAACTGCCTCCACCATTCGTGCAAGGAATTCATTTTCCGTACGTCCAGCATCTTCACAGTAAAATTCAACGTCCTCAACGTATCGCTTGGCATATTTAGTAGCCGCAATTGCACGCTCCAAGATTTTTTCTCGATCGCTTTTGAATTTATATTTAATATGAGAATCTGATGAGCCTATTCCCGTATGGATTCGTTTGCGTTTTGCATATTTCAATGCATCCGCCGCAAAATCAATGTCCTTCTCTACTGCTCTAGTCAATGCACAGATGATCGGTTCTGAAACTGCTTTAGATATCTCTATTACAGAGTTGAAATCCATAGGACTGGAAATCGGAAATCCGGCTTCAATGATGTCTACACCCAGTATTTCCAGCTCCTTTGCAACTTCGATTTTCTCGGTTGTAGAAAGCTGGCATCCAGGGACTTGTTCGCCATCCCTAAGTGTAGTATCAAAGACATAGACTTTATCGCTCATATTGGCTTTATAGATTTTGAACCACTACTATTTGTCATAGTAGCTCAGGTTCTTTGGATTAACGAGGGGTTTTCAGGATCGAAAGTAGAATAGAGCAGGTGAAGTCAAAAATCTATTTAAATTTTAATTACGATGGCTAATGCCATACTTTGGTTTCAAAACGTTTATTTAGCAAGTTTTAATAGATATTTGCTACTATGCCTAAAGAGCGATCTGATCATTTGTACACCCTTATCAAATCATTGAGGAAAAATGAGAAGCGTTACTTCAAAGTCCGAAATAAAGGACTCAATGCTGAGGATGCCAAGTACCTTTTGTTGTTTGATGTGCTGGATCAGATGGAAGTGTTCAATGAGGAAAAAATCATCTCACAAAATACTTGGATCAACCCCAATCAATACAGCAATCTCAAGGCCCATCTTTATAAAAAAATACTCCAAAGTCTAAAGGAATATACAGCCTCCTCCAATGAGGACATTAGTATCAGAGAGCAGATTGATTATATCCAGATTTTGTATGATCGCAGCCTTTACCAGCAGAGTATGATCCTGCTCCAAAAAGTAAAAAAAGCCATGCGCAAAAGCGACAATCTGGAGCTGCAACTGGAAGTACTGAAATGGGAAAAAACGTTGCTTCCACATTCGCTCGGTAGGGACAATCAACGCAGGGTTAGTCAGGTCGTAGGAGAAGCAAATGCGATAAATGAGAAACTAACTCGCGTCAATCTTCTAACAAATCTATCTGCAGAGCTGAATGCGATTTACATGAAGACCGGATTTATCCGGGACAAAGAGGACCATTCGAATATTAAGCAGCTCTTTTTCGCACAGCTTCCAGAGTGGAATGAAGCGGAGTTTTCCTCAAGGGAAAAACTGCTTTGGTACGAGATCCAGCTTAGTTACAATAGTTTCATTCAGAATTTTAATGAGGTATATGCTTTTGCTTCGAAGTGGGTTGGTCTTTTCGATCAGGTCCCAAACTCTACTTATTACTTTGAGATGTATCTCAAGGGGCTCAATCATCTACTTAACGCACAGTCCAGACTTCTCAAGCATGAGGAATTTCAGCAAACACATCGAAAGCTGCGAAACCTAGCTGACCATAGATTGGTGAAGCTCAATGACAACTTGCAGATTAGATTGTTCAAATACAGCTACGCCCATCAGTTCAATGGGTACTTTATGATCGGTGATTTTGATCGTGGTGTGAAGTTGCTATCGCGGATTGAAACACGTTTGGAAGGATATATCGGATTGCTTGATAAGCACTCGGAACTTATCTTATTCTACAAAATCGCCTGCCTCTATTTTGGTAATGCGAATTATCGGCAAGCTTTGAAATGGCTCAATCGGATCATCAACTCTGAAGATGAAGACATTCGGGAAGATGTGCATTCGTTTGCCCGAATAGTAAATTTGATCACACATTATGAGTTGGGAAATCGGGATGTAATCGAGTATTATATCCGATCAACCTATCGTTTTCTTTTGAAAAAGCATGATTTACATGCCTTTCAACAATATATCCTAGCTTTCCTAAAAGGGCTTACAAGAGAAACCACGCAAAGGCAATTATTGATTGCTTTTAAGCAATTGAGAGAAGACCTTCTAAAACTAGCCGAGAGCGAATACGATAAGCGTGCATTCGTTTATTTCGATATTATCTCATGGCTTGAGAGCAAAATAGCAGATAAACCGATATCAGAGATCATTCGTCAGAAATATTCGAAGTAGGAATCTCCATCCAGTTAATCTTTGATACGGCTAAATCTCAAAGCTTTCAACATGAAATCTGGAAGCGGCTTCAATGGGTCTCGTTTTTCAACATTTAAAAAGATGCCGAGCTTTTCCAAGATTGGAATTTTATAAACCTCTATCATCTCTATGAGGATGCCGTCTGGGTCGTCAATATAGGTGCAATGCACACGCGTGGTTCCACCCATATCAAGCGTGTCTTGTGTATCGCAAGTGAAACCAAAGCCCTTTTCAGCTAGTTCTTCACCTAAAGCCTTCATACCACGCACATCCAATCCTACGTGCACAAAACCTACATCACCCCAAATACGACCTTTATAGATTTTTTTAGGAGTGTAATCCATCGCCTGAACCAACTCCAAATAGGTGTCTGCAGAAACTTTAGCAAAGCCTCCCCCGGGAGGATTCGATTGCGTCAAGCGAATTCTTCTGAAAGTTTTTTCACCACCAGCCAGGGACTTGAAATCATCAAATGTGCTTGTTTGGTCATAGACAACTTTGTCATAACCCAAGATGTCCGCGTAGAGCTTGAGCGATTTGTCTATATCTGACACACCAATGACACAACCATTAGGTCCTCCTGTAAGGCGATCTAAGTTGGTGTAAAAGCTCTTTCCCTGTAGCAGTTGAAAAATAAGTCCATTTGGGTCTTCTACATAAAAAGTCTGCCCACCATCGGGCATGATTACGAGATCTGAAAGTAGCTTCGCATCATTCGCTTTGAAAAAGTTATAGGTGGATTCTACATCACGTGTTTTAACTTGATTGATATAGATTCCAATGTCTCCTAGCTGAGTTTCAAAATCAGGCTTGCGCGGGGTAAAAGACGTAGGACAAACAACTTCCATGGCACAACCACCCTGAAGATTGAGAATCATGGTTGCTCTCTTTGTGATGGTTTTGTTGTGAGTATAAACGTCCATCAATGGAGCAGGAGCGATCCCGTTGAAAATAGGAATGTCCATGCCGATAAATTTTCGGTACCACTTCTGTGACACCTCTGAGTCTGATACGCCTACTCCTATGTGTTGGATTCCATTGATTCGCTTGTACATCTTGTTGTGTTTATTTTCAGTCGCTTAATTAATCGTAAAGGGGTAGACTATTCTTTGTCTTTGAGCATCTTTTCGAGCTGAAGCATCTCATCACGGAGCCTTGCAGCTTCCATAAAGTCGAGATCTTTTGCTGCCTTTTCCATTTTCTTTCGGGTGTCTTTAACCAGCTTAGCTAACTGCTCAACATTCATATAAGCCACTACTGGATCTGCAGCTACCGTCAATTCCACATCATCTCCAGTGTAATATTTTTTTGGGTTGCGCTTGCTGTCAGCAGCAGATGTCTGACCAAGTATTGCCTCACGATTTTTAATAATCGTAGTTGGTGTGATGCCGTGTTTCGTATTGTAAGCTTCTTGGATTGCTCTTCTCCTATTGGTCTCATCAATGGCTCGCTGCATACTGTCCGTAATCTTATCAGCATACATGATCACCATTCCGTTTTCATTTCTAGCAGCTCTACCGATGGTTTGAACAAGAGATCGTTCATTTCGTAAGAATCCTTCTTTGTCAGCATCGATAATAGTGACAAGTGAAACCTCTGGCAAGTCAAGACCTTCCCGGAGCAAATTCACTCCAACCAACACATCAAATACCCCAAGACGCAATTCGCGAAGTATCTCCACCCGATCAAGAGTATCTACCTCCGAGTGAATGTACCTGGTTTTTACGCCGGCATTGGTCAAGTATTTTGTAAGCTCTTCAGCCATACGTTTGGTCAATGTCGTAATCAGCACGCGCTCTTTTCGCTCTACACGAAGCTGAATTTCTTCCATCAGATCATCTATCTGATTGACACTTGGTCGCACCTCTATGATTGGATCAAGAAGACCTGTTGGTCTGATCAACTGCTCTACAATGATGCCTTCAGACTTTCTCAATTCATACTCCGCCGGTGTAGCACTTACAAAGACCACCTGATTGAGCATTTCCTCGAATTCGTTGTAGGTAAGCGGTCGATTGTCCATTGCAGAAGGCAAACGGAAGCCATAATCTACTAGGTTCACTTTCCTCGCCCGATCACCTCCCCACATGCCTCTCACCTGTGGTACAGTCACGTGACTTTCGTCAATGATCATCAGGTAATCATCTGGGAAATAATCCAACAAACAGAAAGGTCTTGAACCTGGATCCCTCCTGTCAAAATATCTTGAATAATTTTCCACACCTGAACAGTAGCCGATCTCGCGAATCATTTCAATGTCAAACTCGGTCCTTTCACGTAAGCGCTTGGCTTCCATGAATCGTCTCTCTTGCTCGAAGAAATTAACTTGAGCCACCATGTCATCTTGAATTTCTCGGATAGCGATATTCAATACGTCTTTTCCCGTGACGAACAGATTGGCTGGAAAAATACTTACAATGCGCTCTTCAGACAGCTTTTCGCCAGATACAGGGTCTATCTGCTGTATGGTCTCTATCTCGTCACCCCAGAATATAAAACGATACGCAAAATCCGCATAAGCCACGAACAAGTCAACCGTATCACCTTTCACCCTAAAAGTGCCTCGCTTAAACTCCATCTCTGTACGACTGTAGAGTATATCTACCAGCTTGAAAAGAAACTGGTTTCTCGGAATTACATCTCCTTGCTGAACTTTGATGATGTTTTTGCCGAATTCTTCTGGATTCCCTATACCATAGATACAGGAAACTGATGCCACCACTATTACATCTCTTCTTCCTGTTAATAGCGATGAAGTTGCACTTAACCGCAATTTTTCAATCTCTTCATTGATAGAGAGATCCTTCTCTATGTAAATATTAGTAGTTGGAAGAAAGGCTTCAGGTTGGTAATAATCATAGTATGAGATAAAATACTCAACAGCATTTTCAGGAAAGAAGCTTTTAAATTCCCCATAAAGCTGAGCAGCAAGTGTCTTGTTATGACAAAGTACTAGAGTAGGCCGCTGTACTTTTTCTATCACATTCGCCATGGTAAAAGTCTTCCCAGATCCCGTCACACCGAGTAGCGTTTGCGCAGCTTCACCATCTAATATGCCTTCGGTTAACTTAGCAATAGCGCCAGGTTGATCTCCTGTTGGGGTATATTCTGAACTTAATTTGAAATCCATTGATTACGAGTTCCATATTTCCCACGACCGATCGGCTTGCAGGTAAAGCATTTCTAATCCATTTTTCGTACGAGCCCCTCTTTTCCGTCCCTCTTTCATAAAGGCCGTTTCTTCAGGATTATATACCAAATCATAAAGATATTGATGTGCATGAATGGCTTCATATGGTATATCTGGCAACCCATCTATTTCTGGATGCATCCCTAGTGGAGTAGTATTCACAATCATATCTGCATCAGCCACATAAGCTGGCTTTTCATGTAAGTCTTGATACGTGAGATCTCCTTTTTCACGCTGGCGCGAAACCACCATATATTTGATGCCTAAATCAAGGAATGTAGCCTCTACCGCCTTTGAAGCACCTCCTCCGCCTAAAATCAAAGCTTGCTTACAAGTGATATTACCTTGAAAATAATTGACCATCGACTGCTTAAACCCCAAATAATCAGAATTAAAGCCAACCAGCTGATTGCCTTCTTTTTTCACCACATTAACTGCATCCACTTTTCGAGCGCTCGCATCGAGTCTATCCAAAAATCGCCTGATGTTTTCTTTATGAGGCACAGTGACATTAACTCCTACCAAATCTGGATAACGATCCCATAAGGATGGAAAATCCTTTAGAAATTCAACAGGGAATAGATCGTATTTGTGTGTTTCTGAAAGTCCTAGTTTTTCAAACTTCTCCTCAAAATACCCTCGTGAAAAAGAATGCCCAAGCGGATATCCAATCAATCCAAATCGCTTCATAGATTCGTTTAATTAAGGTCACTATATAACCAATGCTTAAATATAGTAGATATGTGGGATTCGCTCGATGGAAGGTGTACGCCCGAAAGCTACGATGGTTTGTTACTAGCCATTCGTTCCATGAACCAAACGAGCAAGAATCCAAAAAGCATTAACCCTAGTGAGATCGCCAATACCCCATCTAATTCAGGCAAATGCCAAGAATAACCAATTGCCTTTTGCTTACCACTTTCCAATATGGCATAATTGGTGACTTTCCATGGCCAAATGATCGCCAAAGAACCAGCAACAAAACCAGTGAGAATACTGATTGTGAAGTCCGCATAGTTATTAAATAAGTAGGAAAGTAATCTAGAAAAAAGTACAAGTCCTGCGATACAGCCTATGGCGATTGGCATTAAAATCCCAAAATTAAGAGTACTTACTCCTTTCATCACCAAGATATAGTTACCCATTAGTAACAAAATATATGAGCCTGAAAGTCCCGGCAGTATCATACTGCAAATAGCAACAGCCCCACAAAGAATGAGATAAAGCATAGAACTATTTGGCTCAGCGGGTGGCAAAAATGCGATACCTGCTGCGATAGCAGTTCCAAGTAGGATTGCGAAAATGTTAGAACTCGAAAAAACACTTATTTGACGGCCTACTCCCAAAATGGACGCGATAATGAGTCCAAAGAAGAAAGCCAAAGTAAAAGTCTCGTAGTTAAGGAACGCCAACTCTACCACCTTGGCCAAGCTGAGAATACTCACACCTACTCCAAGGAAAATAGAAAGCAAAAAATAAAGATCAGTCTTAAGAACAAAAACCTTAAAATGGCCTGTTAAAAGAAGCTTCAAAGCACCCAAATCAAATGATTTAAGTCCGTCGATCAAACGCTGATAGATACCAGTTACAAATGCTATTGTTCCTCCAGAAACCCCAGGAATCACATTGGCAGCACCCATGGCAAGGCCTTTCAGCACAAAGCCCAGATATTGATTCATCTTACTTAGTCAGGAAATGATCAAAAGTATCACCACGCAAACCAAGACGAATAGTCTCTAGTGGAATGATATCATTTGGAGCAATATTGCCAAGGTTTACATTAGCACCTATGAGTTTTATGAACCACACTTGCTGTGCCTTTTGAGGTGCTTCCCAAAGAATTTTATCTTCAGGGATTTGAGTGAGAATCTCTTCTACCAGACCTTGTCTTACTTCTCCAGAATCCCTGAATAAGCCTACATTACCACTTTCTCTAGCCTCACCGATTACCTTCCATGCGCCAGCTTCTAGCTCAGTTCTCATCTGCTCTATCCACTTGTATGGAGGTATGATTTTAGCAGCGTCTTTAGACCCAACTTCACTCAATACTGTGACTTGCTTTGCAAGTGTCGCGATATATTCACACTTTTCGTCGTGATTCATCTCTATAGAACCATCAGAGACTTCCGCGTGCGCTAGACCAAATTCGTCAAGCACTTTTCTATATGCATCAAATTGCCCACGGATAATAAAAGCTTCAAACAAGGTCCCTCCTAGATAAACTGGTATCCCAGCATCTTTGTATATCGCCAGTTTTTGCTTGAGATTTTTTGTGACATAGGAAGTAGCCCATCCCAACTTAACAATGTCAATGAAATCGCCAGAAGACTCGATCATGTCCTCTACCTCTCTCAGGCTACTGCCTTTGTCCATTACCATTGTATATCCAGTATTTCGTGGCTTGTCTGTCCTTTCAGGAATTTGATCTAAGTGATAATTCATTGCAAATATTTCAACGATTTTAAGTTCGAGCAACAAAAGTCTTAAATTCTAGCGACAATGCTCGTTTTGGATTAGTTGTTTTTTCTGTATTGGTCTATGATTTTAAACAGTCCCTTTTGCGTTTGCAAATTGGGTAGAAAATCGTAAAGTTGGGTATGACCATCAAAGTCTAAAATTAACGCTGTTTCAAGCTGATTTACAGCCATTTGATATTTACCCGCTTCTATTAAATAGACGACACTTCTGTAAAAAAGATCAGCACTGTCTGGTATCTCCGAAAGTCCATTTTCCACTGTCTCTTGCGCCGCTTCAAAATCACCTTGCTCATAATATAATAGTGACCAGTCAAGCCACACTTCAGGATTTTCTTCATCCATTTCGCTAGCCTCTGCGTAAGCTTCGTGAGCAGCTATATAGTTTCCCATTTTTGCTTCAGCATCCGCCAATCCTTTCCAATATAGACCACTTTCAAGATCAATTTTTACCGCTTTGCTGAAAAAGTGGATAGCCTCTTGCCATTTTTCTTGAATCATGAGACAAGCACCCATACCATACCATGCTTCATGATATAGCTGATCAAGCTTGGTAGCCTTTTGGTAGTTTTTTATACCCAATTCGTACTGCTCCATCTTTTCATATGCCGCTCCTATATGGCAATACGTTTCTGCAGTAGGACCCTCTAGATCCATGGTTTTGACATAAGCATTGAGCGCTTTATCAAAACGCTCCAAGTTCATGTAGGCATTTCCCATATTGAAATAAGCGCTACTAAAGTCTTCATCAATAGCGATAGCATATTCATAGGCATCTACTGCCTTATCAAAATGGTCAAGTTTATTATATACGATACCCAGGTTGTACCAAGCATATTCAGAATAAGGATCCTGATCTATGAACTTATGGTAATAATCAAGACTGCTTTCCAGTTCACCAGAGACATCTAAGCAATAAGCAAGTTCATAAAGGGCATTTTCATTGAGCATATTAAACTCAATTGCATTTTTATAACTAGCAGCCGCACTCTTAAAGTCGCCAAGCCCTTGATAGGCCATACCTATACTATAATATACTTCATCCTTATCCTCTGTGAACTCTACCGTTCTTTCAAAGCAATCGATAGCTTCTTGAAACGCTCCCATTATAGAATGGATCGTGCCTTTCTGAAGAAGAATCTCTGGATCGTTCGGATGATAGTTCAGAGCACTTTCCAATGCCTCAATAGCATCATCTTGCCTATCCAACTTCACAAAGAGGTCAGCTTGCTCCATAATAATGTCGAGAGAAAATGGAAATTGTACCAAGGCAACTTCACAAGCTTTTAATCCCTTGCCAAACTTTTCGTGATTTTGATAGTAGGAAATAACTTCCAAGAAACTATCCTCATCAAAATAGAAAGCTCCTGGGTTCTTAAGAAAAGCTTCAAATTTCTTTACCAACTCCCTCTCCTCCTTACGCTTATATTCTTCGTGCATATCGTAAACGTTAGATGTGCTTAATCTGGTTGTAACAATATAATTGAAAATAAATTCGGGTGTATTTCAGCACCCAAAAAGTTATCCACATTAATTATTATCCATCAACTCGTTATTCAAAATTGGGTTGTCTAAAATCTTTGTTTTTAAGGCATTTCCTAGACCTTCTAGCTGACTTTCGCGATGTAAATCTGAACCCAAAAAATCCACCATTTGCTTTTTGAGCAATTTAGTCGCAATTCTCTTTGGTTCAGGACCATAGTAGCCTTTCAAAGAAGGCAAGGAGACTTGGAGTTTCACTCCTTTTTCACGCAGTTCGTGAAGCAAGGTCAATTTGGCATCAATGTATTCGTATCTTTCTGGATGGGCCAATATTGGTGTAAAGCTTCGAGTTTTAAGTTCAAAAATAGCTTCATCCAGTATTATGGGTTTGTGTTGAAAACCTGTTTCGATCAATACGTAATTATCTTTTCCAAAACATAATACTTCATCCCCATTTTTGACCAAATCAATGAAAGTCCCATCCACAAAATACTCAGCTGCCGCTTCTACTTCAATCTCAATAGCAGAATTTTTTAATTCCACCTTGAGCGCATCAAGCTTTTCACGAATGATAACAGGTGTATTTGGATAATAATCTTGGTAAATGTGAGGGGTAGTGATCAACTTTTCATAGCCCAGCTTTTTTAGATGCAGAATGATTTTTAAAGCCTCTTCAAAAGACTTAACTCCATCATCAATACCCGGCAAAAGATGGCTATGAATGTCAACTTTAACGTCTATCTGCTTCTTTCTGAAAAACCACCCAATCATTGAACTCCGCATTGAGGGCAAAGGTAAGTTTATTCTTTGGAATCGTCGTAATAACCATAGCCGTAATCATGGCCATAGCCATAGCCTTTACTCGAAGGTTTCACAGAGTTGAATATAATAGTCAACCCACTAAACCGGTTGATTTTTCCCAGTTTCTCTATAGGTTTTACAAATGACGGCTTAGAGTAATCACAGCGTAAAACAAAGAGTTGCAGATCGGACTTTTTCATTATCATCACCCCATCTGTAACTAGGCCAACTGGAGGAGTGTCAAGAATTATAATATCATATTTTGCCTTGAGCTGTTCCAAAATCTCATCAAATTGATCGCCAATGATCAACTCTGAAGGGTTCGGTGGATTTGGCCCTGCCGGTATATAATCGAGATGCTCAACCGAGGTTTTGACAATACATTCGTCAAGCGTGTTTTTCTTTATAAGCAAGGTGCTCATGCCTTTTTCTGAAGCCTCATCACCAAATGCTAAGTGTACTTTGGGCTTTCTCATATCCAAGTCAACGACGCACACTTTCTGAGCTGAAAATGCGATAATAGCACCAAGATTGACAGCAATAAAAGTCTTCCCTTCACCAGGAATAGTGGAAGTCACTGATACCAATTTAGTTTCCTTTGAACCATTGAGGAATTCCATATTGGTTCGTATTGTCCGTAACGACTCACTTATTGATGACTTAGAACTTGGCTTAATGACAAGTCTTGTCTGCGGTAGCTTGTGAGTAGTGTACTGTGGAACTGCACCCAATATAGGAGTAGTGGTAAGGCGCTCTAGTTCTCTAATAGTAGAGATTTTATTGTGGATAAGGTATCGAACGAGCACGAAGATGATAGACAATAGCAATCCAATTGAAAATGCCGCCGCATAGATCATTGTTGGTTTTGGCCTGATAGCTGAATTTGGAAGTGATGCTGGTTCTAATATCACATAATTAGTCACCGTACCTGCACGGGTTATTTCCAAATCCATCTTTGACCGCCAGAGTGACATAATATATCCCTCCTGCATTTCATAAAATCTACGATTCTTCTCGAAAGAGGTAATCATTGATGGGAGCTTTACAAAACTTTGCTCTAACTGATCGACTCTCTTTTCGATCTCTCGCACACCTAACTTAAGATCATTTTTTTGTTCAGGTATGAAGTCTTTTAACAATAGCCTCAACTCATTGATTCGACCATCTAGCTGTCTAATGGCATAAGTCTTCTCGTTATAGGTATAGAGTTTTTCTTGACGTTCGTCCTTCAACATTCTTAATTCGGATGACATCTGATAAAATTCGGGAGGAAGATTTAGAGAGACCGGATAAGTCAAAATAGAATCATCTTGAAGAATTCGATTTTCAATTTTTTCCAAATTGAATAGGTGCATTTTCATGCGCAATTTTGTGGAGTCTAACTGTTTGAGATAATTGATCGTTACAGCAAGGTCATTATTCAGATTGACTGTCCTGTTTTCAATAATGAAATCCTCAAAATATGTTTCAAAAGACTCAAGCTTAGATTCAGTCTCTATGATCTGAGAATTCAAAAAGACAATTTTCTGCTCCAGGGCAATGTTTTTGGCGTGCTTGGTATATTCTAGATATAAAGTATCAATTGCTGTAATCAAATCGCGAGCTTTATTCACATTATAATCTGCGAGAGAGATGCGTATGGTGCGAGCGTTAAAGTTTTCTGGTCTTACCTGTACATTCTGCTGTAGATAATTCAAGAGAGCATCTTTACTATTAACAGTGAAGTAGTATTTGCCAGCTACTTCAGGCAGCACAAAACTTGGTGTCTTTTCAATAAGAAAATTGAAATGGTCATTTGATATAACCTGTCCAAAGCGATAAGTCTCCTCACCAGCACCGTAGTTTATTTCAAAAGTCTGAGCATCGACTATCCGTATATCGATTGGTCTGTCGTAATAGCTTGAATTTTTAATTTTGTGAGAAACCACAAAAGGGTTGTTCTTGTAGCGCTCATCAGTGAGATATCTCCCATAATAATGGTAAGACACATCAAAGCTTACTACATCTAACACTTGAGAGAAAAAAAGACGTGACCGCAGCAGCTCAATTTCTCCACTCAATTCTTTACCAATCATCGCACTCCCTCCTATCCCTTTGGTAAGACCAAGCGACGTTGCCTCACTCTCGAAATCAAGCTTAAGTATGGATGTAGATTCATATACTGGCTTAGTATATCTTATGTATAAATAAGCCGATGCACCACAAATTATAATAAAAAGCATCATCCAAATAAGGCTGCTTTTCAGAATAAAAATAAACTTATCCGCATCAAAAGAGTTGAAAATCTCCCCCTCGCTAGACTGATTGTTATTGCTCTCTATCTCCATTATTTAGCCAAATTCTGGATAACAAGTACAAAAGCAATGACACTAGAGGTAATCGATAGTACAGGTGAGATATCACGTAAACCCTGCATCCAAGGGCGTCTCCAAGGTTCAATATAAATCACATCACCAGGAAGTACAGGCGTGATTGTTGACTTCATGCCTGTAACTGTAGTCAAATCAATTTGGAAGACTTCAGGATCTGAAAGATCTCCTCTTATCACCTTTATATTTCCGGCTTTTGCTCCAAGGTTTAATCCTCCGTATAATGCTATCACTTCAGCCAGAGTCATGTTTTCATAAGGAAGTGGGATTACTTGTCCTCCATTCACGCCAAGTACAGTGACCCTTCGATTTGAAAGTTGAATTCTGACAAATGTCTCTTTGAAAAAATCATCAAATCCTTGTTGTAAAACGGACTCAGCTTCATTGATTGTAAGCCCATCCACCTTCACTAGCCCTATCATTGGCACTTTGACCGTGCCGTCTGCTTGAACTAGATAGTTAAACATTTGGCCTTGGTTTTGTCCACCCTGTCTGCCTTGTTGGCCCTGCTGCAATGGGTCAATAAGTTGCTCCCCTTTGTTCGAAAAAAGATTTATTTCTATCAAATCATTTACGGCAAGTACATAGTTTCCTTCTGCAGATCTAATAGGCGCGGTAAGATTGCTTTCTGAAAAATCATCATTGAGATTGAATAGAATATCTTGCTTATAGACTTTGCAGGAAGATACCAAGCCCAGAATTACAAATAAAAATGTAAGCTTATTGAGGTGTTTCAAAACCATACGGATAATCGTATTTTGATTACGAAGATAAGTCAAATGATAAAGATATTGTCTTCAAGAATCAATTAGGTGCTACTCATCTGTCTGTCTATTTGCTCTTGATATTTATTTATAACAATCTGTTCATTAAATCGCTCCTCAACTATAGCTCTTGATTTCTGACCCATTGCGATTTTTTCTTCAATACTTAAGCCAATGAATTCTAATAAGCTCTTCGCCAACTCTTCGTCACTCTTTGCTTGACATAGAAGTCCATTGATGCCATGTACAACAACATTTCTGCATCCGGGCACATCGGTCGTAATGAGAGGTCTACCTGTAGCTCCACCCTCGAGTAGCGTTTTTGGGGTACCTTCTCTATATGACGGCAGGACCACTGCAGTAGCTTGGGCTAAAATTGGCCTAATATCTTCTTGCTGAGGATAATAGATTATATCTTCACTCGATTCTAAGTCATTAAACTCCTCATCTGTGATAGATCTTGGATGATCAGGATCATAACTGCCCACTAAAATAAACGCAACATCCTGTCTTTTTGAATGCACAAATCGAGCGGCTGCTACAAATTCTCTCACGCCTTTATCTATAAGCAATCTTGCCACCATCACGAAAGTTACTTTCTGACCTAATGGTAGTGGTGCAGTTTGGAAATAATTCAAATCCACTCCCGAGCCTGGTAATAAAAATGCTTTGGATTGATCAAAAAATATAGCCTCAGAAAAGGCTTGCTTATCTTCTTTATTTTGAAAAAAAACTGCTCCTATTTTTCCAAAAGCAAACTGATAAAGCCTAGATACCACCTTTTTAAGTAACCCATTTTCATAAAAAGCAGTTCCTAGACCGCTAATATTGGCAATCACTGGAATTCCTAAACTAGCACCGGCTATTGCACCATAGATATTTGGCTTGATGGTATAGGTAAGTAAAATATCTGGCTGTTCCTCCCGCAAAATCCTTTTCAACCGCCTTAAAAACCCCAAATCTTTGATCGGATTCATGCCTTGAGAAGACATTTGAATATCATAATATTGACAGCCTAGAGATTCTAATCTCTCACTGTAATTATCCTTTGGGGCTAATGCCAATACCTGATGCCCTTGCTTTAAAAAGCTCATGACCAACCCTTTTCTGAAGTTGTAAATATTCCAACTGGTATTGATAAGTATTGCGATTTTCATTCATGGCTAAACTAAACAGCCTCCGTTGATTTTGACTAATTTTGTCCGGATCTTGTATTTTGACTGGATCAATTGTGCGAATTATGGTAGAAACGAGAAAAGAGCAGGAAAACAGTGTGTTGGTGTCGGTTGTTCCGAAAAGTCAGGCTGATGATAAGACAATAGAATACCTTGATGAACTAGAGTTTTTGGTGAAAACCTTGGGGATCAAGGTAGAGAAAACTTATACTCAAAAACTAGAGCATCCTGACACGAAAACATTTGTAGGGAAAGGTAAGCTGGCGGAAATCACAGAATTCGTCCGTGCCAAAAATATCGGAAATGTCATCTTTGATGATGACCTCTCACCTTCTCAACTTCGAAATCTTGAACGAGAGCTGAAAGTGAAAATCTATGATCGCAGTTTGCTAATTCTAGACATCTTTCTAAAAAGGGCTAAAACAGTACAAGCCAAAACGCAGGTAGAACTTGCTCGCTATCAATACATACTTCCAAGACTTACAAAAATGTGGACTCACCTTGAGCGCCAGCGTGGTGGGACTGCCACACGAGGTGGAGCGGGTGAAAAAGAGATAGAAACGGATAGAAGGAACGTTCGAAACATGATCAATGTGCTCCGGGATAGGCTTGATAAGATTGAAGTCCAAGCTACAACTAGACGAAAATCTAGAGTGGGGATAGTACGAGTAGCATTTGTGGGATATACCAATGCTGGAAAATCGACCCTTATGAATCTGATCAGTAAGGAAAAAGTCTATACGCAAGATGAACTCTTTGCTACCGTAGACTCAACAGTTCGAAAAGTGGTACTTAATCAACTACCCTTCCTACTATCAGATACGGTTGGGTTTATTCGAAAACTTCCTCACAATTTGATAGAATCTTTCAAATCGACCTTGATGGAAGTGAAAGAAGCCGACTTGCTACTGCATGTGATTGATGCATCCAACCTTGCATATGAAGATCATGTAAAAGTTGTGGAATCAACACTCGAAGAAATAGGTGCGGCAGATATCCCGACAATCAACATCTATAACAAAGTGGACAAGCTCGAAGATCTCGAGCAGTTTTTAGAGCAAAAGAGGGTAACCACGGGCACTTCTATTTTTGTATCTGCTGCTACCAAATACAATTTTGATGAGTTGAAGGAATTAATCGTACGAGAAGTAACCAAGGAGCATATGAAAATCTATCCGAACTACCTCGCTCCGGAGACTTACACGTCTTAAAATCAACGAGGTGGCATCTGTACTAATGCTTCCATTAAAGAACTACCAGCCGGGTGTATGATGTGTCGTTACATTTCTAGTCATTGCAGGTCACTTACATGCCATTTAGAAATACAGACTAAAAATTACCTTAGCGACATTCAATTAAGGTCTGTGTCTCACAGACCTTAATTGAATGATTGTTCTGTGTGTCACAGACCAAGGATAAATAAACTTTAGATCCAGCCGGGTCGTCGTTACGACGGTGCGCCGCTGCGATTCGATTCCCGGCGGGTCCCACCACAAAACATTAAAGACCTGCTTGAATTACCTTGGCGACTAGCAGTAGATTTTACTAGTTTTAAACTTTCCAAAAAATGGTCCCGTAGTTCAACGGATAGAATAGGCTATGCACCACGGGCTACGCGCCCCGAAAGTTGCCTAAACTTTAGATCCAGCCGGGTCGTCGTTACGACGGTGCGCCGCTGCGATTCGATTCCCGGAGGGTCCCGCCACAAAACATTAAAGACCTGCCTGAATTACCTTGGCGACTAGCAGTAGATTTTATTAGTTTTGCACTTTCCAAAAAATGGTCCCGTAGTTCAACGGATAGAATAGAAGTTTCCTAAACTTTAGATCCAGGTTCGATTCCCGGCGGGACCACTTTTAACGTATTTCAACGAATCTTAAAACCCCTAATTATACTGTTCATCAGTGATTTAGGTTTTTTTTATTTCGCCGAGATACGCTGAAATTCGATTTTTTGATATAAATCTCAGATCGTGAAAAAGTTTCCTAAGATTTCAGTAGCACGCAATAGGCTCTGTCGCAAATCCAACAGCGGTCTTTACCCTATACACCTGAGGATCTACTTTGGATGTGAAACCGGATCAGTAAGTCGAACAGACAATTTCAGAGAAGACCCCTTGGTATCTACCAGATCTGCACAACTTTCTGATTTTAGTGGTTCTGGACATTGATGCACTTACCGGAGGGTTCAACTTCCAGGCTTGCTGGAGTGCTGGTTGGCTCATTTCAACGGCTATTGATCATTAATCCTACTGATCTTTTAGTCTGAATGCTGCTACCTGCTTTTTCAAACCTTCCACTATCTCCATAACTATTTTTGTGCGGTTGTTGAACGCTGACATTCCCGCAGACAATTCTGAGGATGAGCTCGCTATCTCCTCTGTACCTGAAGCAGTTTGCTCAGCAATGACTACTACACTTTCCATAATTCCCACTACCCTGCTCAGGTCTGTTGTTTGCTGACCTGTCGCTTTCACAATCTCTTCTGACATGGTCAGTGTCTGTGCATAGGAAGTCGCTAAACTCTCAAAAGAAGCAGACGCATTCTTTGACGCTTCTTCCCCTCCTTTCACCAGTGTCTCCATTTCAGCTACAAGACTAGCAGTATTTTTGATTGCATGTTGAATTTCATCAATCATGGACTGAGTATTCTTCACAGAACTACCTGAATTCTCGGCCAACAGCCTTATTTGCTCAGCTACTACTGCAAACCCTTTTCCTGCATCACCAGCCTTTGCCGCTTCGATGGCAGCATTAAGCGCCAATAAATTGGTCTCCTTCGCCACTTCCTTAATAATGTTCAGCACTCTGGAAATTTCCAAAGATCGGTTAGTGAGCAATTTCATGGACTCATTGGTCTCTGCCGAAAACTTAATGATATTTTTCATGCGATCATCAAGTGTTTCTATCAAAGCTTTTCCCTCATCACTTTTATCGACACCTCTTTCCGCAGCTTCGTTTATTCCTTTTGCTTGTGAGCTTACATTTCCACTAAACTGCAAAATTCCTTCAATCAACTGAGAAGACTCATCTATTCTTGTCACCTGATCATGAGCTCCTTTGCTCATTTCACCAATGGATGAAGCAATCTCCCCTGTGCTCACATTCATCTCCTCACTGGTCAGTGCCATTTCATGAGTAGAGCTGCCAATAACTTCTACTTGCTTAATGATATCCGAAAGGAGTACAGATAAATTCTCCAAGGCATTGTTGAGATTTTCTTTAAGCCGCAACACATCGCCTTTTGCATCATCCTCATAACGCAAGCTCAGGTCACTATTGGCCAGCGCATTCACAATGCTATTCATATGCTCAAATGGAAGCAATATTGATTCAAACAATTGATTCACTGACGCTCCCAACGCCTTCCATTCACCGGTTTTATTATCCAATTCGATTCTGGCTTTGAAATTGCCAGAGTCCACAGCCTGACCAACCACAAAATTGGTTTCCTCAATTGCTTTTTGAAGACTTTCCTGTTCATCCTTCAAGGTCTCATTCTGTGCCTTTACTTTTTCTGTGGCTTTCTTAACCTGATCTTCCAGTCGCCTCTGCTGCTCCTTTATCTGAGCAATTCGCCATCTGTACACCCAAATTCCACTTATAAAAATGACCAGTACCACCAACCCTCTAAACCATAGGGTAGCCCACCATGGCGGTAATACTTCTATCTCCAGGATACGTTCTTGGGAAGACCATATTCCATCACTATTTGTCCCTTTCACTTTGAAAATATAAGTTCCTGCATCCAGGTTTGTATACGTCGCTGATCGCTTAGCAGCATTTGTATTCACCCAAGATTCATCAAAACCTTCCAGCATGTATTGATATTGATTTTCAGCAGGAGCCGTATAATCCAGGGATGCAAACTCAATAGTGAATACATTCTCTTTGTGTGTCAGAGTAATAGACTCAACATCATCCAGCGAACTAGTCAAGATTTGCCTACCATTCACCCGATTAGAGCTTGTAATGGATTGATCAAATATTTTGAGGTCTGTGATTACCAAAGGCGGATTAAATTCGCTGAGTTGAATCTCTTGGGGGTCAAAATAATTAAGCCCATTCAATCCGCCGAAATAGATCATTCCGTCTTTGGATTTTAGTGAGGCCGTATAATTGAACTCATTGCCTTGAAGACCATCAGATTGTGAAAAATTCCGAATCTCATGCTTTACAGGATCATATTTAGAAATTCCTTTATTGGAACTTATCCAGATAAAACCTTTTTCATCCTCTTCAATTCCATTAACTACTTTACTTGGTAGTAATTCATTGACTTTAGCAACAGAAATCTGATGTGTTTCTGGATCCAATAGATTAACACCATTAGCGGTTCCAATCCACAGCATTCCTGAGCGGTCTTCCATAATGGCGCGAATGCTTTTGTCCAGTATGGAATTTTCACCACCAGGTAAAAATCGCTCAAAGGTTTCTTTGTCCCGATCAAAAAGATTCAATCCATTATCTTCGGTACCTACCCAAAACTGTTCCTTAGAATCTTCTAATAAGGTTATGATCAGATCGCTGCTCAAACTTGTCGGACTATCACCGGCTAGATAATGAGTAAAGCTCTCATCTTCAGGATTAAACCTAGCTAATCCACCTCCATCTCCTAATAAACCTACCCAAATAGTTCCGAAGTGATCTTCAAAAATTGCCCAAACATTTTGATTGCCTAAACTATGAGGATCCTCGGGATCTGGCAGGAATTGAGTAATCTTTCCAGTTTTCAGATTCAATCGGTTGAGTCCTGCGGCATACGTACCTGCCCAAATATTTTCTTGACTATCGTGAAAAAGGCCTTTAATTACATTTCCGCTCAATGAATTTTTACTTTCAGGATCATGCTTGTAGTGCTTAAAAAGTCCTGTTTTTGGATTAACCCGATCGAGTCCTCCTCCGTCAGTCCCTATCCAAATAGACCCATCTTTGCTCTCTGTCAACCCAATCACTGAATTAAAACTCAAACTATTATCAGCATATGGTTGCTGCTCCAAAAGTTTAAACTTGGATTTAGCTGGGCTGTAGATATTCACACCGCCTCTAAATGTACTCACCCATAAAACTCCTGAATTATCCTCATAGATTTCATAAATAGCATCGCTACTCAAGTCAGTATCATCAATCAAACTACTCTGTAAATAATTGAATGATTTCCGATCCTCACTAAGTATATGAATGCCCTTCCCGTCTGTACCAATGTGTAGTCTCCCACGATCATCTTCGTAAAAAGCTGTAATTATTCCAGATTGCAAGCCATCAATGTCAGATTCTTCATAATGATGGATTTTCAGTGACTGAAGATTGCAACTGTACAAACCATCACCATCAGTTCCTACCCACAATACATTATTGTGGTCAATAAATATTGGTTTACGATTGGCAGTTTCTGTCTTTTGATTTTTCTCCAGACTTAAATGGTCAAAACTATGGTCATTTAAGTCAAAATAATCCACGCCATCAGAACGGGTTCCCAACCAATATTTACTAGGAGCTGCACGAAGTATGGAATAGATGAAATTGCTGCTCAATCCGTCATTAGTGGGACTTGAAGCCTCATATTGCTGAAAAGCAAGATTAGTCCAGTTAAATAAAAACAAACCATTCCCTGATGTGGCTACCAACACATTATTCTTTTCATCGATATCAATATCCCGAACATAAACAGAGCTTAGTACAGAAGTAGTCGGATCAGGGATAGAAAATTCTTCTGTCTCAGGATTAAAAATACTAATCCCATTACCACGAGTTCCCACCCAAAGCATACCATTTTGGTCTTCTGCTATACTTGTAATGATATTGTCGACAATACTTTTGGGATCATCTTTATCGGACTTATAAATCTTAATCTGATATCCATCATAGCGATTGAGTCCATCAATAGTACCTATCCAAATATACCCACGACTATCTTTAAACACACAATTGACCGTTCCTGTAGACAATCCCTCATTCGTGCCTAAATGCGAAAATTTATAATCGTTAGACTGAGCATTTAGGGAAAGTAACGGGACCAAAATGGCAAACAACATTGACAATTTTGAATTTATTATCTTCTTCATCTTTTGGGCAGTATTATAAATGGATCAGGGTAAACTTCACAAGAATTCTCATGAATGAAAAAATGTTTTTGATGATCGAGAATTTAGCTTGCTGAACACAGGTAAATACCAATGAATCGAAAATTATTAATATTTAATCATCAAGAACAGGTCATGATTTATTTAATTTTTTCCATTGCAACCCTTTGCTATTAAAATTATCATTTTTATCATGACTTAGAAGTGGTACTTCCTGCTATTTTTGAATTTATCCTTTCACTACATGAGAGTCTAAGACGGGAAGAAATATATCCAAATTGATCACTGCAATGCTGAAGAGGCAGAGCGCTGTGAAGAAGATATGGTTCGAGATTGTTGCACGG
>JBLIFO010000019.1:0-25667 GCA_047633875.1 Marinoscillum sp.
CATTTTTAAACTTTAGGTTCAAATCAGATTTTACATTACCCAATTTGGTCGTGAATGCTGCAGTGGCTACAAAGTCATTTAGGAACCCTGAAAAACGCCCTCGGATATCAACCTCACCAAACCTATACAATTCAGGTACCATACGGTCGGTAAATGCATCTAGATCTTTAATTACTACATTGGCATTCTTAAAATCTGCGTCAATAAAGGTCTCAGTAATATTTGGCAACCCAAATAAACTAAGTCGTCCTTCTAAGCTTGTACCTGTCCCGAAAGACAATAGCAGTTCACTTATATCCAATCGCGGTATTGTGCCTGATAAATTACCATCCACTTTAAAAGTGAAAGGATCTAAAGGAATATTGACAAAATAATCCAAGTCGCGACTAGATAATTCACTTGACTTTAAGGAAACATCCAGTGATACTTTATTGACAAAGTCCGAAAGGTCTTGAATGGACTCAAAATTCATCCCTATAGATCCATTTATATTTGAATGACTTGTTGAAAGGTTAAGATCAGAAAATCCCAAATAATTTGGTTTGAGATGGAAGTCTCCTCGCAGATCCTCTACACTTAAGTGGCTAGCTGAATCATAGACTAATATCTGATCAAAGTGTAAATCCAACTCGCCTTGATCTACATTGAAATCATAACTTAGCAAATCTTTAATATCAAGTCTAAAGTGCCCATAATCAAACAGGCTTTGCTTAAGGCTATCTTTAGTCTCATCATGATAAGAAAATTGAAACTGATCAATTGATATCTTATCAATTCCTAAGGCGACATCTGTACTTGTACTGTCTTTCACCTGAGGCTTCAAGTTCTGTAACGACTTAATAAACTGAACAATATTAATACTGGAAGTATCCTCGTAATTTACAAGTCGGAGAAATCCATCATCTATTTTAACAGCATCAAATGCTAGAGATTTAGTGGAAAGTATCCTCTGAAGCTCAAAATCAACAGTCAACGTTTTAGTTTGGAGCATTGGAAAATCTTGATAATCCAAAATACTAGCATTATAAATTATAATCTTATCAAACCACTTAACATCAATCTTTTCAATAGACATTTCATGGCCTGTCTTGGCACTTATTTCTGCAAGGATTCTTTTTGTTATGTAGCTTTGAAAATTGGAGGATTGAAGCACAACAATAACCAATGCCAGTATTATTGAAAGCAGGGTAACTAGCCAAAGGAATAATCTTCTTAGCCAAACAAAAACACTTTTTAACTTTACGTTTACGGCCAATATCTTGAATATAAGAATCCTATGAGTATAACGATCTTAGGAATAGAATCATCATGTGATGAGACAGCTGCTGCTGTGTGCAAAGATGGAAAAATTATCAATAACATAATTGCCACGCAATCTATCCATGAGCAATACGGTGGAGTAGTACCCGAATTAGCTTCTCGCGCTCATCAGAAAAACATTGTTCCAGTGGTAAGTGAAGCGCTGAAATCTGCACAAATTGATCTCAAGGATATTGATGCTATCGCTTATACGCAAGGACCAGGTTTACTTGGTGCCTTACTTATCGGCTCTGCATTTGCAAAGTCAATGGCTTTGGCTTTGAACAAACCAGTGATCCCCGTGAATCATATGAAGGCGCACATAATGGCACATTTCATTGAAGATCCGCATCCTAAATTTCCATTCCTTTGCCTTACCATCAGTGGAGGACATACGCAAATTGTAAAAGTAGAAGACCATCTACGAATGACGGTAGTTGGCCAAACTATTGATGATGCTGTTGGTGAAGCTTTTGATAAATGTGCGAAAATTCTGGGCATTGGATACCCCGGAGGACCACAAATAGACAAATTAGCAAAAGAAGGTGATGGAGATAAATTTACATTTTCTAAAAGCGTAATACCAGATCTGGATTTTTCCTTCTCTGGAATAAAAACAAGCTTTCTATACTTCATCAGGGATCAGAAGAAACTCAATGAAAACTTTGTGGAGGAAAATATTCATGATCTTGCTGCAAGTGTTCAGCGAACAATGATAGAAATGCTGATGGATAAGCTTATCAAAGCTTCAAAAAAGTATAAAATCAAGCAAATTGCAATAGCTGGGGGCGTATCGGCGAACACAGGGCTGAGAAATACGATTCAAGAATTAGCGCTTAGGCATGATTGGGAAACCTTTGTCCCTCAGTTTGAGTATTGTACAGACAATGCAGCTATGATTGCCATTACTGGCTACTATAAGTATCTTCAAGGCGTATTTGGGGACTTGCGAGATAGTCCCTTGCCGAGGATGCCAATAGTCTAAAGAACCATTATGAATAAAAATAATCCGCGATTTTCAAATAATATTTCCATTCGAAATAAGAAGGCCAGCTATGAATACGAATTTTTGGACAAGTATGAAGCAGGTATGGTCCTCGTTGGAACAGAAATAAAAGCACTGAGAGAAGGTAAGGCAAGTGTGCAAGAAGCATATTGCTTTATTAAGGATGATCAAGTTTACGTTAAAGGAATGAGTATTTCCCAATACACTAACAGTTCTTTCACAAACCATGAACTTACTCGTGAAAGAAAACTTCTTCTACACAAAAGTGAAATTGAAAAAATAAGAGCAAAAACAGAAGAGAAAGGTCTAACCATAGTGCCAACAAAGGTCTATATAACGGCTCGTGGGTTTGCAAAACTTGAAATAGCAGTTGCACGAGGAAAAAAACTATTTGATAAACGCGACAGTATCAAGAAGAAAGATCAGGACAGGGAATTGAGTAGAATGAAATTTTGAAACTACTCAGTATCCTAATTTCACGCTAGAAACATGACAAGAAGACACAAAAAAAGGTCTAAGTAAACTTAGACCTTTTCTATTTCTATACGGATTCAATCAATCCTTTGCTCTTCTCACGGAGCTATAAAGTACTTTTCTAGCATTTGCTTCTCTGAACTCTTGCTGAACATCTGAGACAATCCCCATCTTCACATCTACATCTACTTTCAAAGACATAGTGATTTGATCACGCTCAACCTCAGATAATTTATCCTTCTCTTGACTTACAAACTGTACGATCTCTGAAACATCAACAAATACATCGTTGGTCTGAATCTTAGGCTCATCGCCATACTGATTTGTATTCTTAGGCTCTCCAATGTAAACATAGCTTACAAGAGATTTCCTTTCGATTTTAGTCAATTGAGTTGCTCTAGGCAACTGCTGCTTCACCATGATATCAGTCTCTCTCATCACGGTAGTCACCATGAAGAAAAACAAAAGCATGAAAATAATATCAGGCAATGCCGCTGTAGGTATTTCCTGCTGAGTTCCTGAACTTTTCTTAAATTTTGCCATTGTCTTATCTAATTAATCTGGTTCAGCAATTGATATCGCCCTAGGGATATTAGTTCTTGCCCGAGTATACATATCCTTCTGAATATCATCATCCTTATCAAGCGCTAACCACTCTTCTACAGAAATCCCAACACGACCTGCGTAGATTTCATTATACGCTCCATTCACCGCATCCAATACATCTATGTATAGTTCATAGCTCGTACCTCGATTTGGTTTAAATGAAATCACACATTCAGTTGGATCGTCGGAAGAATCCGTCCTCTTACCAAATCTATTGACGTCTGCCTTCATTGATGACGGTAAACTGTTATAAACCTGAATCCCTTCTTCACCTGGATCACCAAAATTCAAAATAAACTCCTTTACATCAGATCTCAATTGAGTCATTGATTCCCTATAAGGCTCATCTTCAATCAATAATTGATCGTTTGAGTTTGCCAATATTTTGAAAATGTTTTTATCATTTTTTGTCACCTCAGGTGGTGGCTCATTCGGATCTGGCTTAGGAGGCAATTGCAACATAATTCCTTTGTCATTCGCAATGGTGGTAGTCACCAAAAAGAAAATGAGCAATAGGAAGGCTATGTCCGCCATTGACCCTGAGCTTACTTCAGGTAGTGGTCGTTTTTTACCTCTTGGCATTATTTTAAAAATTTAGAAATTTCCGTATATACGATACCTCCAAGTGCTAAAAAGAAGAAAATATACATCGATATAATGCCCGCACCTACGAGCTTCGATGTTCCTTCTGTGATATCGGCACCATTCGTTTCACTACCAGATACTACATAGCTGATAAGAAAAACTACTATTAAGGCACCAACTCCAAGACCTGATTTTATCAGTGATTTTGGATCACCAAAAGACTGAGCTAGCGGAATAAGTACCGCTGCTAGTGCACAGACCAAAATCAATATGTAACTCAGGAATAATCCTACATCTATAATATCCATAGTTCTTTTGGTTAATTATTTAGAAGAAAGATTGTGCTTAACAAGTATGTCTACCAAAGAGATAGAAGCATCTTCCATACTGTTCACCAAAGAATCAATTTTTGAAACCAAGTAGTTGTAAAACAACTGAAGGATTACCGCAACGATAAGACCCGCTACTGTTGTCAAAAGGGCTACTTTGATACCACCTGCCACGAGTGAAGGAGATACATCACCAGCCTCAGCAATCGCATCAAATGCTGAAATCATACCTATGACAGTTCCCATGAAACCAAGCATAGGAGCAAGAGATATAAACAAGGAAATCCAAACCATTCCTCTTTCAAGTTTTCCCATTTCTACAGAACCGTAAGCAATGATTGATTTTTCAACCATTTCAATACCTTCTGACATTCTCATCATTCCTTGTACAAAGATAGATGCCACTGGACCTCTTGTGTTTTTACAAACTTCTTTAGCTGCCTCTACACCTCCAGATGAAAGTGAGGATTCTACACTAGACAAAAGTTTCTTAACGTTCGTAGTAGCAAGATTCAAATGAATGATTCTCTCTATAGCTACGGCCAGACCGAGGATCAAACATAAAAGTACTATACCCATGAAGGAAGGACCTCCATCGATGAATTGTTCCTTAACTATCTGGTGATAGGTTGCTTCAGATTCTTCTTCTGGTTCAACTATTTCTTCAACAACTGCCTGTACTGGTGCTTCCTCAACAGGAGCTTCTTCGACAGCCACAGTGTCTGTGGTTGCAGTTTCGGTAGCCTCATCAGCACTTTCCTGAGCGTATAAATTCACTGAGGATAAGGTGAATACACCTGCTAACATCAAAAGAGTAAATAACTGTTTCATAATTCGTTTGGTAGTCTCGGTTAAGTTTTGTTTTCGTTTTTTGAGTAAATATATTAATAATTAAAGAACTCGCGGAGAGAGAGGGATTCGAACCCTCGATACTCGTAAAAGTATACACGCTTTCCAAGCGTGCGCCTTCAGCCACTCGGCCACCTCTCCTAAATCCCTGTACTATTTTGATCTAGGGCGACAAATAAATCAAGAAAAAAAAGCTTATGCAAATAAAAGAACGCAAATAGGTGACTTTAGTCATCCATCTCTCCGTTTAGAGGAGAGATTAGTTTTTTATTGATTTTATCTCGTGACTTTTCTGTCCCTAATAAAAACATTAGCTTGGTAATGGCTGCTTCTGTGGTGATGTCACCTCCGCTAAGAACACCAATCTCATCAAGGCGCTTACTGGTCTCATAACGACCCTGAATTACTTCTCCTCCGCTACACTGACTCACATTGAAAACAATCATTCCCTTTTCGATTGCCTTTTGAATGATTTTTAAAAACCAAGGAAAATTCATTGTGTTACCAGATCCATAAGTCTCTAATACAATCCCCTTCAATCCTTTTGTGGAAAAAAAAGATTTTACAACAGCTTCACTAATTCCAGGGAATATTTTAAGAATAGCCACATTTTCTTCAAAACCTCTCTTAATTTGTAATTTGCTCTTGGCATTATGGGGCGCCATGTAATTTCGCCGATACTCGATATCAATGCCAGATTCTGCAAGAAACGGGTAATTCTTTGATTGAAACGCCGCAAAAGTACTACTCCGAATTTTCTGCGCTCGATTGCCTCTCAGTAAAAAATAGTTGAAATAAATACACACTTCATTAACTAGGGGCTTACCATTCTCTTTTGCAGAAGCGATCTGAATAGCCGTAATTAAATTTTCCCTAGCATCGGATCGGATCATCCCGATAGGGATCTGAGCACCAGTAAGAATCACCGGCTTACTCAAGCCACTGAGCATAAAACTCAAAGCAGACGCACTATAGGCCATTGTATCTGTACCATGCAAAATCACAAACCCATCATATTGTGCATAGTTTTCATAAATGATATAGGCCATATCTTCCCAATCTTGAGCGCCCATGTTGGAAGAGTCTCTTGGCTCTGGAAATGAAATGACTGTAAGTCTAAGCTCCAATCCTTTCAATTCAGGAATTAAGTCAATCACACGCCCAAAATTGAATGGGGTAAGCGCGCCAGTATCATCGTATATCATACCAAAAGTACCACCTGTGTAAATGATCAAAACCGAATCAGTCGGATCAACAGTGGCAGTCGTGCGTATGTTTACAATTTTATAATTCATTTTGCTGCGAAAAGACTCAGTGAGTTTTGCGAGGTAATTTCTCGAATTTTCAGGACATCTTCATGATTGATCTCCGCTATCCTCTTTGCAATGTTTACCAAGTAAGCCGGTTCATTCCTTTTGCCACGATTGGGTGTAGGCGCTAGGTATGGGCTATCTGTCTCTAGCAATAGGTGTTCAAGACCTATATTTTCTATTACAGGCTCTAATCCTCCATTTTTGAAAGTTACCACCCCTCCTATCCCAAGTTTAAAATTCAATGAAATGACTTCTTTGGCTTGATCAAGTGTTCCAGAAAAGCAATGAAAAACTCCAACTAATCCCCGTTCGGCAAATGGTTTTACCAGTGCAATGGTCTCATCAATAGACTCGCGGCAATGTATGACCACAGGTAATTTGAATTTCAGTCCAAATTCGCATTGAACTTTGAAAGCCTCCTTTTGATATTCGAATAAGGACTTGTCCCAATAAAGATCTGTACCTATCTCACCTACGGCACAGAAATCCCCCGTTTTCAAATAATTTTCAACTTCATATAACTGTTGCTCAAACCCTCGTTTCACATAGCACGGATGTAACCCCATCATAGGTATACAGAGCTTCGGGTATTTATTCGCCACTTCCATCATTGGATCGATTGACTCGTGATCAATATTTGGCATGAAAACCTTCTCTACACCTTGTTGCGTTGCTCTTGAGAGCACATTGCTAAGATCCTCTTTAAATTCTTCAGTATAAATATGTGCGTGGGAATCAACAAGCATGATTAATAGGTAATGATTGAAATGAATAACCTTGTTCTTGAAAGTGCTCCAGTATTTTCGGGAGCATCAACTTCAGGTTTGGAAAAGCTCTTTTACTATCGTGAAAAAGCAAAATTGCCCCTTCTTTAGCTTTACACATAGCTTTTATAGCTTTAGTTACATTAAGACCTTCCTCATAGTCTCGAGAAATGTGAGACCAAAAAATAATTTTATATCCTTTCATGATCATATCTCGGTATTGATGGAAAGTCATCCTACCATATGGCGCGCGAAACATTGTGCTTTTCAACCCTAACTTTCCTAACGATTTTTCTGTCTGATCTACGCTATCAAGATATTTCTGAAGAGTCACATCCCAACCATACTCATGATTGAAAGTATGATTTCCTATTCGATGACCATATATTATCATCTTTTCTATGAGTTCTCTTTCTTTTTCGATTTGACAGCCAATGCAAAAGAAAGTGGCCTTCGCATCGAACTCATTTAATAAATCCAGAACATAATCTGTCACTTCAGGCGTAGGCCCGTCATCAAATGTGAGGTAAATGACACGTTCTTTTGCACCCACACTCCACAGCGATGAAGGATAAATCCACTTCAATAATGATGGAGTCTTGTGATAGAATGGGTTCATACATTGTAAACTAAGCAAGAAAGCATGGTGATATCGTCTCTGTAAGGTGTATCCTCACGGAAAGCATCTAGCCGTTCAAAAATCTCTCTGTGATAATCAGCATTGCTCTGTGGAATTCCTTTTTCAAGTATAGCCAAGAATCGCTCTTCCCCAAATTGCTCATCCGAAGGATTGGCGGACTCTGTAAGTCCATCTGTGTAAGCGAAAAATAAAAATTCTCTTAAATCGGTCAATTCTACAGTTTCCAGAAAGGGCAATGGATCGAACATCCCAAGAATTGTTGTGCCACGATTGAGCTCAATGAGTTCATCTTTAGTACGGATATAAAGTGGATTATGACCACAATTCACATATTCGAAAGTGGCTTGAGGGTAGTCATACATTCCCAAAAAGAAAGTAATAAAATGCTCACCATTTCCACTTTGCGTAATCAAGTGATTTAGCTCACTGACTATCTCCTGAAGATCCTGAGTCTTTCTTACGAGCGTTCGTAGCGATGCTTGAAAATTGGACATCAACAATGCCGCGGGTACTCCTTTGCCACTTACATCTGCGATACATACCATGAAGCGATTTTCATCAATTTTCAGGTAGTCGTAGTAGTCACCTCCCACATCATCATGAGGCAAATAGACCGCATCTATTTTCAAATGATCTTCGTTCGGAAGCTCTTTAGGGAAAAGGAAGTTTTGCACTTTCTTGGCAATCTCTAGCTCTTTTCTGTAAGCCTCCTGTTTGAGCTCCTTTCTTGCTAATTTCTTATTCTCAATGGCAACTATGATAATATTGGTAAGTGCTTTCAAAAAAGCGGAATCACTACTCTTGGTTGTCTCAGAATAGCCTCCTACGAAGATTACGGCTAGCAATTGGTCTTTGTGAGAAACAGGGATTGCCTCCTCAAACTGGCAAAACTCATCATCACATGTGCCAACGTCCTCTACCTTTTCCAATTTCGAGAATCTTTCGGGTAGCCCTAATTTATTCCAATCTGTATCCGTTCCTAAGTTAACACGGCACTGCCATCCCTCGTCATATACAAAAAGTGCCAATTTGCGAACTTGTAAATCTGCCAGAAGCGTGAATTTGTATATCCGGAAAAGATCTTCCTCAGCTAAGTTATTGTTGATAGCCTGCGTGATCTCGAGGAGTGCATTCAGCTCCAAATCCTTTATGTCAAGCTTTTGGCTCATTGAGAGGTATTATGTGCAAGTAATCCTTTTTTGGTAATCAGAAAGAAAGCTGAAGGTAAGTCTCTTTCAAAATCTAAACTTTCAATAGGCCATTCATTATCAACATCTGAGAGAATTTTGATCCAGCCATTTTGATAAAGGGATTTTAATGTGCTAGACAGATTCTGATTATCTCCATCTACAATTTTGACCAACTCGGTATATGAAATCACGAAGTATAACTCGTCTAATATTTCAAATTCTGTATCATTCATTAATAACGTCGGCCTTTCCAAGAGTACTTCCCAAAAATAGAGGCTATTCCCAAGAATAGCACGAAGACAGGGTAAATAATCTCCAAGAAGAAGGTCATGAAATGACTGTATCGGATTCCCGAAAAAGTGGCGGTCTTATTTAAAAAACGGCTCATAGCCAGCCATCTAAGGATAATAACGCATAGAACTGAAGGCAACCAGATAATGTCATAAGCAGACCAAGCCAAAGCGCCATAGACGAACACATAATTGAAAAAAACGATCATCGCACCTATCCAAATAAAAACACTCTTGTGATGCTTCCACTTGCTACTCCACCTGATCCGCTGATTCAAAAATTCTTTTAAGTTTCCCTTCGCTTTGGTAGTCACCAAGGCTTCAGCATCCTTCAAAAAGGAAATCCCTTCAGGATGATTTTTAAAGACCTTTTGTAATAAAAACTCATCATCTCCTGAGGCAATTCCTTCATTGCCAGCATACCCATTTACCTCCTCAAAAACCGCCTTTCGGTACCCCATATTTGCTCCATTGCACATGGTAGGATTGCCAGAAGAAAGTGTAGCTGCACCTATGCCGATTAATGCCGAAAACTCCAACACTTGCAATTGCTCAAAGAAGGTATTGGCATTCATGCAAACTGGACCAGATACCATCTGTGTTTTTTGATTTGAAAAGGCCCTGGAATAAGCCGCTAACCAATGAATCCCCATCCTACAATCTCCATCTGTTGCGATTATGATTTCATGCTTTGCATTGGCAACACCGAGCGTTATCGCATTTTTTTTGCCCTCCAAGCCTTTTGCGCCAAGCTCGAGTAACTGACAATCAATAACGAGGCTCGGAAGTAACTCACGAACCAAGGTCATAGTATTATCCTCAGAATTATCATCTATCACAATCACTTCAAAGGATGCCAAATCAATTGATTGTTTTTCAAGATCCCTTAGTAATAATGGAAGAGTGCTTGCTTCATTCCTCACGGGAATGAGCACAGTAAATTTCATTGGCAAAACCTCTGTAGGATTTGGTATGATGATCCGTTTCCATTGATAGCTACACCAAATGAAAAAGAGGATATAAATCAGCGATAAGCCAAAGAAAAAGATCATAGAGCTGGCTTATACTTTAGCTTGAAGACAAATGGAATCCCTGCGATAGAGGGAATAATGGTATTGATAAACCATATGGCAAGGCACGCTAACAACACCTGCCCATTGTCTGCTATGGTTTGCTCGAAGAAGACTAAAGCACTGGCTTCACGTACACCCAAGTTTCCCAAAATGGAAGGCGTCACAGTTCTGAAGAAGAAAATCCATCCGACACCAAGAATCACCGTCAATAACGTCAAGGCTGGCAACAAAGCGAGAAAGACCAAAATAAACTGAATTGTGAAAACAGCATATCGCAATACTGAAATTGCAATCACTTTAAGCCAAACAGTGGTCCATAGTTGAGTAAACTGCCTCTTGAAAAGTATCAATAGCGGGGCTAAAATTGGAATTATAAGCAATAGCCAGAAGCGACTCAATTGCCAGAAGTAAAGCAAAGAAATAGCTCCAAATATGATGGTGATGCATAGCATCACAGCGCGGCTAGCTAGTAAGGCTTTTGTTTTTTTCTTAAGAGACATCTCACCCGATAGTCTCGCAGCAGCATCCCCCATAGTAAAGGGTAATAACCAGTTCAATGAAAGGCCTGCAAGCACTTGGCTCATTGCCACTTTAATATCCACTTCTGGTGTGTTCATAGCTACGCACCATCGCTGCGCCTCTAGCCACCAATTCAGTGGCATCAAAGCAATTGATAGGAGTATTAATCTCCAATGAAATACTGACATCTCTAATCCAGTGAAATCAAGGTCTTTGAATTCAACCTTATCAAAAATCAACCACAAACAAGCCACAGCAATACTTCCTTTGACAATCCAGCCAAATGATTTTTCGTATCTCTTGAGGTAATGGTTAATTTGCGTCAATGTCGAAGGATGCTTCATTGGAAAAAATAATTCTTGGGATCGACCCGGGAACAAGCGTAATGGGCTACGGCATCATTAAAGTTAAAAAGTCCCAAGTGATTCTCCTGCAATTTGGGGTGATCCACCTGAGTAAGTACACAGGTCACGAACTTAAATTGAAAAAAATCTTTGAGCGCATCTTGAGCCTGATCGACGATTACCATCCCGATGAGGTAGCGCTAGAAGCACCATTTTTTGGCAAAAACGTCCAGTCCATGCTCAAACTAGGACGAGCTCAGGGTGTAGCAATGGCTGCAGCCTTGTCACGGGAAATCCCAATTACAGAATATGCACCAAAAAAAGTAAAGCAATCCGTCACTGGAAACGGAAATGCCTCTAAAGAGCAAGTAGCTGCCATGCTTAAGACATTACTGAAATTCGATGATGCGCCAAAGCTACTGGATGCCACGGATGCGCTGGCAGTGGCGCTTTGTCATCATTATCAAGGTGGTAAAATGGTTCATTCAACGAAAAGCTGGAAAGCATTTCTGGCTGATAATCCAGGGAGGGTGAAGTAACTAAGTAATTTTTGACTTAATTAATAGACTTGAAAGCCTTGGAAATCAACTTGGCAGTAGCCTCAAACTCCTTTTGCTCAAAACTCAACTTCATCCTAGAGAAGTTCATGTCATCCATCGTATTCATTGGGATCAAATGAATGTGTGCATGAGGCACTTCTGTTCCCATTACGGTTAAACCTATTCTTTCACATGGCATTATTGACTGAATAGCCAAGGCTACTCTCTTAGCAAATAGATGAAGACCACTTAGTGTCTCGTCATCTAGATCAAAGATGTAGTCAACTTCCTTTTTAGGGATAACAAGAGTGTGTCCCTCCACTAATGGGCTGATATCTAGAAAAGCGAGATAGTCATCATTCTCTGCCACGATGTGCGCAGGGATGTCTCTTGAGATAATTTTAGAAAATATTGTCGGCATCAGAAGCTGATATCTATCACTTCAAATTCCAATTCGCCGGCAGGCACTTTTATCTTCACTGTATCGCCCGGTTTGGCGCCTAAAAGGCCACCCCCTATTGGAGATTTCACTGAGATTTTATTTAGTTTAAGATCGGCCTCCTCTTCTGCCACGAGTTGATATTTCACTACCATACCGTTCTTTTTATTCTTGATTTGTACAATCGATAAGATACCCACTTTAGAATTGTCTAGCGTAGATTCGTCAATCACACGAGCATTACCAACAACAGCCTCTAGTTTTTTGATTTTCAGCTCCATCAACCCTTGGGCATCTTTCGCTGCATCATATTCCGCATTTTCGCTCAAATCACCCTTGTCACGAGCTTCCGCGATTTGCTTTGCCATATCAGAACGACCCTTGGTTTTAAGCTCGTTTAATTCGTTTTTCAGCCTATCTAGGCCATCCTTGGTATAATAATTCAACTCTGACATATGCTTTTACTTAAATGCTCTAAAACAAAAAAGAACGGCCCTAAAAGGACCGTCTCTTATATAGATTTATATCTTATTTCTCTTTTTCGTTGCAAATATAAATTATTTAAGCCGTTCTGCAACGAAATCTATGGCGTTCCCAGACCAGCCGCAATCAGCTTCGCTACTAGCACCTCATTAATCTTACGGTATGACTCCATAGTCCAGCCTGCCACATGTGGCGTTAAGATCACATTGGACCTTAATCTGAGCTTTTCAAAATCTATGGTTTGCTCAGGGGTAAGTTTATCAAGCTTTTCGTTTTCGAGTACATCGAGACATGCGCCAATTAACGAACCATCGTCTAGCAAATCATTAACAGCTCGTAGCCTCACTACTTCGCCTCTACTCGTATTGATGAGAAATTTTAATCGCTTGAATTTTGAAAAATAATCTTGGTCGAAAAGGAATCGCGTTTCATCAGTCAATGGCACATGAATACTGAGAATCTCAGTTCGCTCAAAGAACGCATCTAACTCCACTTGACTTACATAAGGACTAGGAGCAAGTGTTTTATACTTATCATAAGCAATAACGTCAACTGCAAATCCTGAAAGCCTTTTGGAGAATGCCTCACCCATGAATCCAAAGCCAAAAATACCGACTGTCTTGCCCATGAGCTCCCAACCTCTATTTTCTTCACGTCTCCAGATACCACTTTTTACTTCTTTAGAACTGGTATTGATCTTATTGAAAAGGGCTAAAATCATCCCAATACTGTGCTCAGCCAGAGCATCACGGTTTCCTTCAGGTGCGTTGAATAATTGAATTCCCTTGCTTAACACATATTCGTAATCCACTTTGTCCATTCCTGCACCTGCACGCGCTACGAATTTCAATTTTGTGCCAAGGTCAACAAATTCTTTATCCACCGCCATTTTGCTACGAATGATTAGGCCTTCATACTCATGGATGATCTTTCGGACTTCATCCGGCTCCATCAATGGCTGATAATTGGGGATAAATCCTGCTGCCTGGAGAAGGGGCTCAATACTTTCATGCATATCATCGACGATAAGCACCTTCATTTGGTTTTCCATTATAAATTGTAGAGAATGTGTGCGACGGAGAAATAAACGGCTAATCCCAATAAATCGTTCGCTGTAGTAATAAATGGCCCAGAAGCCAATGCTGGATTGATTCCAAACTTATCTAAAACCAACGGAGTAACGGTACCCATAAATGAGGCTAGCAATACCACACTAAAAAGTGCAAATGACACAGTTGCCGCCAAAGGTTGATTTCGGTTAATAATCATGATTAAGCCAAAAACCATCACCGCTAGGATTACACCATTCACCACAGCGACAAATAGCACTTTCATAAGTCGCTGGAGCATGCTTCCGGCAAACACGTTAGGATTTGCGAGACTCTGCACCACGATGGATGAAGATTGAATTCCTACGTTTCCTCCAGTTGCAGTAATTAATGGAATGAAAAATGCCAAGGCTGGAATAAGGGCAATGTCACCACCAAACAGACCAAGGAATTGCGCACCGATGATCCCTCCCACCATACCTATAATCAACCACGGAAGGCGTGCTTTGGATAGTTTCCAAACAGTATCGTCCTCCTCTACGTCCGAACTGATACCGGACATCATCTGACGTTCTTCTTCGGCAATCTCCGTGATTACATCCAAGATATCATCAAATGTGATACGCCCTACAAGTTTGCCACGAGCATTTACAACTGGAACAGATTCTAAGTCATACTTCTGCATGATCTGAGCCACCTCTTCCTCCTCCATGTAAGTCTCTACCGCAACTATATTGTCATCAAAAATATCAGCAATCTTGATTTTTCCATCTGCGAGAATAATGCGCTTTAGGGAAATCCAACCGAGCAATTTGCCTTTTGAATCTACCACATAGACCGAGTAAACTTTGGCCACATTTTCGGCCTGTTTCCTAATCTCTTCTATACACTGATCGACAGTCCAGTTTACATCAGCTTTGATAAGCTCTTTGGCCATAAGGCCACCGGCCACATCCTCTTCATACCTAAGCAGATCGAGGATATAACTAGCCTTCTCCTCATTCTCAATGAATTTAATGACCTCCTCTCTCTTCTTTAGAGACATCTGATATAAAATATCTGCTCCATCATCCGAAGCAAGATGCTCTATGTATCCAGCTAACTCCTGTGGAGAAAAGTCGGCAATGAATCTTTCACGTATATCTTCATCAAGGTCATTCAGGATGGCTGCATCCACTTCTTGAGGCAATACACTGAAGATGTAATGACAGTCGTCTGTATCAAACTCATAAAGCAGAGAAGTGATATCAGCTGCGTTTACCCCTTCTAAGGATTCCAGAATAAAAGCATCGTCCTTGTCATCTATAGCAGTCTGAAACCTATCCAGGTATTCTTTGCTTAATTCAAATTCCATTTTATCTGCTATCATGCGGAGACGTATTTTGTAAGTGCTACAAATTCAGCAACCGTAAGCTGCTCAGCTCGCTGATCAAATACCGGCAGGGTATTGTCAAATTCCAAGTTTAAGTCTTTTAAGGCATTGCGTAAGGTCTTTCGTCGCTTTCCAAAACCCGCTTTTACTACACGTTTAAACATCCCTTCATCACAGTCAAGCTTCACTACATCATTACGCTTCAATCTAATGACGGCAGAGTCAACTTTAGGCGGTGGATTAAATACATTAGGAGGTACAGTAAAGAGATATTCTATATCGTAAAATGCACCAAGCAGCACACTGAGGATACCATAAGTTTTATTCCCTTCTTTAGCCGCTATCCGCTGTGCAACTTCTTTCTGCACCATCCCCACTACTTCACCTACAAACTCACGGCTATCCCAAAATGCAAAAAACAGCTGTGAAGAAATATTATAAGGGAAGTTCCCGATGATGGTCAGTGGCTGATTCATCATTTTTAGGTTCAACCTGAGGAAATCAGCCTCTTCAAATTTCGCTTTAAACTCAGGGTAGGATTCTTTTAAAAACTCAACAGATTCCTTGTCAACATCTAGTGCACGAAAATTTTCATACTCGGGTAAAATATACTTAGTAAGTACTCCTGTACCCGGGCCAATCTCAATAAGCAAAGTATCTTTGGCCGCAGGACTCAGACTATCCACGATCTGTTTCGCAATACGCTCATCTTTTAAAAAATGCTGACCTAAATGCTTTTTTGGAGTTACGTGTCGCAAGGAGTTCCTTTGTTAAAGTTTCAATATTATTTGGCTCACGCAAAAATTGACAAAATATGAGTGATACTTCTCAAATCGCTGAGAATAAACCTAGAATAGGCATTTCCATAGGAGATATCAATGGTATTGGACCAGAAGTGGTAATTAAAGCACTCAATGACGCTAGAATCATCAGACATTTTGTGCCAATCATCTATGCAGACGGTCGAGTAATCTCATTTTACCGCAAACAGCTTGACTACCAGCAATTCAGCTATAACCAGATAAAAAGGGTGGAAGAACTTGATGATAGAAAAATCAATGTCATCAACCTTAATCAACAAGAAATCAACATTACTCCTGGCAACCCTACTAAAGAAGGAGGTGCCTATGCGGTTCTCTCATTAAAAGCTGCGATGGCTGATTTGAAAGCTGGAAAGATTCATGCATTGGTCACTGCCCCATTAAGTAAAGATTTGGTTCAGTCGGAGGAGTTTAGTTTTCCTGGACATACGGAATTCCTCACAGAAGCCGATGGAGCGAAGGACAGCCTTATGTTTTTAGTTACCGAGACCCTGAAAGTAGGAGTCGCTACTGGACATATTCCGTTGAAGGACGTATCAGCTGCCGTCACCAAGGAAGTTGTTGAAAAGAAATTAAAATTGATGATCAAGTCACTCAAGCTTGACTTTGGTATTAAAAAACCTAAAGTAGCCATTTTGGGAGTAAACCCACACGCAGGAGAGAATGGATTACTTGGTGATGAAGAGGAGAAAATATTAATCCCTTTGATTGAAAAATTTAAGGATAAAGGGGAATTAGTCTTTGGACCTTTTCCTGCAGATGGTTTCTTCGGCAGTAAACAATACACTTCATATGATGGGATTCTTGCGATGTACCATGACCAAGGATTGATTCCTTTTAAGAATATTGCCTTCGACGAAGGCGTGAATTTCACAGCTGGACTATCATTTATTCGCACATCTCCCGATCATGGTACAGCCTTTTCGATAGCTGGAAAGAATGAAGCCGACGAAAAATCCATGAGAAACGCGCTTTATATGGCCGCTGATATTGTGAAATCAAGACTAGAACATCAATTAGATTGATACTACGAAATATGTTTTTTTATAAACCTATTATTCCTAAATTTGCGGTTCTTTAAGCGGATCGTACGAAATACATATGGGAGGGCTCAAGGAATATAAGATCGATATTATCAGTTTAGCAAACAAACAACACGAGTTTGATTTTGCGATAGATAGCCGTCTTCTTTCCATGTACGAGCATAGTTTGGTTGAAAAAGGAGAAGGAAAATGTCACTTGACAATGGACAAATCCGAAACCATGCTTACTCTCAAATTTCAAATTGAAGCTCAGGTAGAGCTGATATGCGATCGGAGCTTGGATAAGTTTAATTATCCAGTATCGCTAGAAGAAACCCTCATCATAAAGTTTGGCGAGGACAATTATTCGCTTAGTGAAGATGTGATAGTCGTTAAAGATGACACGGATAGCATCAACGTAAGTGAATTTATTTATGAGTTTATTTCTTTGGCTGTGCCTCTCAAGAAACTTCATCCACGTTATGAAGCCATTGAAGATGAACTCCCGGAGATAGTATATACCACCACCGAAGGATCTGATTCGAAAACAGACAATACAGATCCAAGATGGGAAGCATTAAAAAAGTTAAAAGGCGACAATTAGAATATTATGGCACATCCTAAAAGAAAGATTTCTAGAACCAGAAGGGACAAAAGAAGAACTCACGTGAAAGCTAAACCAAAAAGCTACGTGATCTGCCAAACTACAGGCGAACCTCACCTACCACATCGTGCATTCTGGCATGAAGGTAAACTTTACTACAAAGGTAAAGTGGTGATGGAGAAAGAAGTACTAGCTTAAGGCTAGAAGCAAACCCTTTACATTATGACAAAAATCCGAGCAGCAATTACCGGAGTTCATGGCTATGTTCCTGATTATGTACTGACTAATCACGAGCTAGAAACTATGGTAGACACAAACGATGAGTGGATACGCTCAAGAACCGGGATTGCGGAGCGAAGGATTTTGAAAGGTGATGAGCAAGGCACATCTGTGATAGGTGCTGCCGCTGTGAAAGGACTATTGGAAAAAACCAATACAAAGCCGGAAGAGATTGATCTAATCATCTGTGCTACGGTTACTCCAGACATGCCCTTCCCTGCCACTGCAAATATTGTAGCTGACATGGTGGGTGCTAAAAATGCTTTTGGGTATGATCTTAATGCTGCCTGTTCTGGATTCCTTTACGGGCTTGCAACTGGAGCTGCCTTCATCGAATCAGGTACTTACAAAAAAGTAATCATCATAGGAGCCGATAAAATGTCTTCTATTATTGATTATACAGATAGAGCCACGTGCATCATCTTTGGTGATGGAGGTGGCGCTGTGCTTTTAGAGCCAACTACCGAGGACTTGGGAGTGATGGATTCTATCTTGAAATCAGATGGATCAGGTGCACCTTACCTCCACATGAAGGCTGGCGGCAGCAGAAAACCAGCAACTGCTGAAACGGTTGCCAAAAGAGAGCATTTTGCTTTTCAGGAAGGTTCTACCGTATTCAAATTTGCTGTGACCAACATGGCTGACGTTGCTGCAGAGGTAATGGCGAAAAATAACCTTACGGGAGACGACATTACTTGGCTTGTCCCTCACCAAGCCAATAAGAGAATTATCGATGCTACTGCACGTAGAATGGGTGTAGAGGATAGTAAGGTAATGCTCAATATACAACGCTATGGAAATACCACTGCTGGCACACTACCCCTCTGCTTATGGGACTATGAGTCTCAAATGAAAAAAGGCGACAATATCATTCTTGCTGCATTTGGTGGCGGATTCACTTGGGGGGCTACTTGGCTAAAGTGGGCTTACGATCCTAAATAAACTTATTAACTTTCTCCTCTTATGGCATCAACCGCAGACTTCAGAAATGGACTAGTGATTGAGTACAATCACGATTTGTTCACAATCGTAGAGTTTCAACATGTAAAACCAGGCAAAGGTCCTGCTTTTGTTCGCACAAAATTGAAAAGTCTTTCAACTGGTAGAGTAATTGACAATACTTTCACTTCTGGTCACAAAGTGACAACTGCTCGGGTAGAAAGACGCGCTTATCAATTCCTCTATAAGGACGATATGGGCTTCAACTTCATGGACAGCACTACATTCGAGCAAATTCCTATTTCTGAGAAATTAATCAATGCTCCACAGCTTCTGAAAGATGGACAAGAAGTAGATGTGCTATTTCATGCGGAGGAAGAGCGTGTACTAGGCGTAGAACTACCACAGCATGTGATCCTTCAAATAGTATATACAGAGCCTGGGCTCAAAGGTGACACTGCGACCAATGCAACCAAACCAGCTGAATTGGAGACTGGAGCAACGATTCAAGTTCCTCTTTTTGTCGGGCAGGATGAAATTATCAAAGTGAATACACAGACCAACTCCTATGTGGAGCGAGTAAAATAAATATTACTTACCTTTAATATCTACGCAATAGTATTATTCAACCGATATTGAAGTGAATTCAATAGATACTTAAAGAAGCATAAAATGAAAGCAAAAGAAATTCGTGACCTCATCGATTTCATTTCAGGATCAGGACTAGAAGAAGTCAATATTGAGACGGAAGAGTTCAAAATAAGTGTAAAGCGTACTCCTCCGGTATCAGTTAGCTTGGCACCAGCACCTACTATGGTCGCAGCGCAAGCGCCTTCCGCGGCGCTTGCTGCCCCACAAGCTGAGGACCCTAAACCAGCTTCAGCAGCAGATAGTCACCTAGTAACTATTAAATCGCCAATGATCGGCACTTTTTATCGATCAGCAAATCCTGAAAGTCCTTCATTCGTGGAAGTTGGTACTTCTGTTTCAAAAGGAGATCCTGTATGTGTCATTGAGGCAATGAAACTTTTCAACGAAATCGAATCTGAAATTTCTGGAAAGATTGTAAAAGTACTAGTAGACGATGCTCATCCAGTAGAATACGATCAGCCATTGTTTCTAGTAGACCCATCATAAATTAAATTCCTAGAACTGTGTTCAAAAAGATTTTAATAGCCAATCGAGGCGAAATCGCCTTACGTATCATCCGTACTTGTAAGGAGATGGGCATCAAAACTGTGGCAGTATACTCTACTGCTGATGCAGATAGCTTACATGTAAGATTTGCAGACGAGGCTGTTTGTATTGGGCCTCCTGCGAGCAAAAGTTCTTATCTGAAAATTCCTCAGATTATATCTGCGGCCGAGATCACCAATGCGGATGCAATACATCCAGGTTACGGATTCCTAGCTGAAAACGCAGAATTTTCTCGCGTATGCGAAGAATACGGCATCAAATTCATCGGTGCATCAGCTGATATGATCAACAGTATGGGTGACAAAGCAACAGCTAAAGCTACCATGAAGAAAGCGGGTGTTCCTACTATCCCAGGTTCTGACGGTTTGTTAGAATCTATCGAGCAAGGGCTGAAGTTGGCTGAAGAAGCTGGATATCCTATAATGCTAAAAGCCACTGCTGGTGGTGGGGGTAAAGGAATGCGCTACGTGAAAGACAAAAGCGGTTTCAAAAAAGCCTGGGATGATGCGAGACAAGAAGCAAGTGCAGCCTTTGGAAATGATGGGCTTTATCTTGAAAAATTTGTAGAAGAGCCTCGTCATATCGAGATCCAAATAGTAGGTGATAGCAAAGGTCGTGCATGTCACTTATCTGAGAGAGATTGCTCTATTCAGAGAAGACATCAAAAGTTAGTTGAAGAAACTCCTTCACCGATAGTTACTCAAGAACTTCGCGAGAAAATGGGACAAGCTGCTATTAAAGGAGCTGAAGCCATTGGATATGAAGGAGCTGGAACTGTTGAGTTTTTAGTAGATAAACATGGAGATTTTTTCTTCATGGAGATGAATACAAGGATCCAAGTAGAGCACCCAATCACTGAAGAGGTAACCGATTTTGACTTGATCAAAGAGCAAATCAAGGTGGCAGCTGGTGTGGAAGTATCTGGAAGAAACTACTATCCTCAATTGCACGCGATCGAGTGCCGTATCAACGCTGAAGATCCAGGTAATGACTTTAGACCATGTCCGGGTAAGATTACCAACTTACACATGCCTGGTGGTCATGGTGTGCGTGTGGATAGCCACGTGTATGCTGGTTATGTTATTCCTCCATACTATGATTCAATGATCGCTAAGGTGATTGTAACAGGTCAGACACGCGAAGAAGCCTTAGTAAGAATGAAGCGAGCGCTCCAAGAAATGGTGATCGAAGGTGTCAAAACAACGATACCTTTTCATATCAAATTGATGGACGACCCTAAATTCAAGTCAGGTCACTTCACTACTAAGTTTTTGGAAGATTTCGATTTTTCAGACTTGAAATAATAAATCAGTTTTTCTATGCCCGGTGAGTATCTTTGGAGATAAATCAAAGATTTTTTGAGAAGAGATCTCCCTTATAAATTAACAAGTGAGCAACAGGAATTAGTCAGCGAACTAGTGAATAATTCTATTGAAAAAGCTGTGCGTTCAATGGAAAAAATGCTCAAAATTCGCTTCAGTCCAAACCACATTTCCTATGATACTGGCTTTCTTGAGCCAATTCCTGAGCTAGATCAACTCGGACGCTTCAAGGCTCATTTAGTTAAGCTTGTTTTTAGTGGTGATATAAGAGGTGCCTTTTATTTCGTCATTTTAGATCATGAGGTGGATTTGATTAACTCTGTATGCCTTCCTGATGAGTTCAAATCTGACAAGAGAACGGAAAGCAAGCTGATGAAGCATGGTTTCATGTCTGAGATAGAAAACATAATTGCAGCTCTGTCAATTAAAGAAATCTCAGAGGCACTTGGTGTTCAGCTACTTTTGAAAGTGCCGCAAATTCAAATTCTACCAGGTAATGAGATAAATGACTTCTTACAGAAAGAGAATAAAATCTATAAAACAGCATTCCACGTGAAGTCTGTTCTAATGGGGAAAGCTGTCAATATTGCACCGTTTTTTATATGGATTTTAGATGATAGTTTCATCCAAACATTGAAGCTAAACACCTCAGATATCTAAGAGCTTTATTGATAATCCTAAAGAGAAAAGCCTATCAAAAGCAAATCATCCAGCTGCATACTGTTCCCCTGAAAACCGTCAATAAAAGACTCTAAAAACTTCTTCTGAGCAACCATTTCCTTTCCAGATGACTCCAATAGTGTCTGCTCAACAGTTCGTTTACCCAGCCTCTTAGAATCCTCTCCACCCATTAAATCTCCAAAACCATCACTGGCTAAATAAAAATTGGAAGAGCCAAGCACGTTTTTGAGTTTGATCCGGCATGTTTCATACTCATGTGGATGTTCGAGATAATCTCCTACCGGCATTCTATCAGCTTTGACGACAAAAAGTTTACCGTCTACTACATGTAACAAGTTGATTTTAGCACCAGAGTATTCAATTTTACGGATATCCAGATCGATCTTGACTAGTCCCACATCCGCAGATGGCTTGATCTTACTGTCACTAGTTATGGTCACGCGAGCCACGATCTTATGATGAAGATATCGAAGAATAGTGCCAGGGTCGTTCACCTCTTCTTCTATTACAATTTTGGTTAATAGTTGGGTATACACCCGAGTCATCATGCTCGCTAGATGTCCATGGCCTTGGCAATCAAATAGCGCTAGTATCAAGCAACTCTTATCACGATGTATCCAGAAACCATCTCCTCCCACCTTCCCTGTCATGGGTTTATTAATCACAAAGGAATCGATCACGCTCGCCAAAAGCTCCTCCGGAAACTTGGCGAAATAATTCTTCATGGTTAAATCCTGATCGCCAGATATGCCCAGATTGAAATATGTTGACTCGTCTTCATTCATATTTACTGTAAACCAATAACCACGAAAGCTTCGTGATTATTCCAGACAATAGGTATTACATAAATGGAAACATCATCAGGGATCTTAAGCTGGGAAGGAATTCCTCGAAAAACCATTGGCACAGAAATCATAAAATTGGTGCCCAAATTTGCTCTCACATTTCCAGCAACCACGTTGGATATTTCACCTGCCATATCCAGAATATCTTCCTCTGAAGCATCATCAATCCCTATGAATATCTTGATCAGATCTTCATACATATCACGATCTGCCGAGATATAAACAAAGCCTTTTCTATTGCCAGATATACCAATCATTCCAGTATAGTCTTTGAGAACTATCCCATCGGAATCCTTCAAATAGGGTACGTTCAACTCAGAATCAACATCTGTAAGATGTCTGAAATAGTTGTTTACCGAATTGATAAACAAATTGCAGGTGGCATCAAATTCGGCTTTACTTGTTTTCATTTCTTTTTAGTAAGCGATCAAAAGCCTTGGCCAAGTCGACTGCATTAACAGGCTTGTATAAAAATCCTCTTGCTCCTTTGTCCAAAGCTTTAAGCCCCGTCAATTTATCTGATAAAGCTGTGATTATCATCACTTTGGATGCTGGATGTATTTTCATAATCTCATCAAGACATGATAGTCCATCCATTCCCGGCATGGTAATATCCAAAGTGATTACATCAGGCTTTTCCTTTTTCACCATTTCCAAGGCCTGAGATCCATCAGATGCCATGCCTACAATCTCTATGTCGTATGTCTTAAGATTTTTTTCTATAATACGTCGCATTATAGATGAATCATCGACTATCAGTAGCCTCATTATCTTCTATCAGTTGACCCAATTGACTATTTTCAGGTAGATCAATTGTCAATTTAAAATATTTTCCAGATTCATATAGTGTGGTGAATTTAGCCCCCATACCATCTATAAGTGATTTCACGAGGCTCATACCTTGCCCTCTTCCCGAATGCTCATCAACCACCTCCGAAGTAGAAAATCCATTTTGATATATAAGCTGGATTGCTTCCTCCTCACTCATGTTTTCTGCCTCAAAACGTGTAACTATATTATTTTGAATAGCTCTCTCCCTGATTTCACCAAGATCCAATCCCTTGCCATCATCTAAGTAGATAATCCTCATCACTTTATCCTTCGGATTATCCAGCTCAATAGTTATGCTTCCTCTTATTAGTTTACCTTGACTTAAGCGAACATCTTTTCGCTCAATACCATGAACGATCGTGTTTCTAATAAGCTGAATCATTATATCCTTGATAGAATCAATGTAGTCATTTGGTAAGATTAGATTCCCTTCATTTTTAAAGAAAAAATCCACCGTCTTATCTGTCTTTTCGGAAATTACTTTAACGCTTCTTTCCAAGCTATCGATGAGCATGATATTGGAAACCATATGCCCACCAGTTGGGTATTTACGATAAATATCCGCCACCTTCCTAAGCATGGTGTTCATATCATCTATGATCTTGTCTGCATCATCAATTTCATAAAGTACAGTTAGAAAATCCTTTCCAGTAATCTGCTTGGACTTTTGACTTTGCAATACATCCTCTATTTCATGGAATTTTTCACTCATTATATCCAGACCTATGACCATTGCATTGGCCTTGAGGTTATGAATAGTCTGAAAAGTGAATTCATGTAATTGCTTCAGATTACTTTCTTTGTTGCCTTCATAGCGCTCGGAGATACTTCTTAAAGTGCGCTTAGCATTATATAGAAATCCACGAATAATACTAGGATCAATCTTTAGAATGCTCAAAACCTGCTCGGTTTCCTGCTTCTTCTTTTTCTCTGCTTCTTCCAAATGTCTTTGAAGCAAAATAGACTCTGTCTCATCCGAAACAGTCACCATCACACTACTGATTCGATCCTTCCTCCAAATCCTTGTGAAATTGACCCTGATGTATTTATTAGTAACTACTCCTTCTCTTTCATTATAAATCTTTACCTGTTCGATAGGATTCAGTTGATTGACTACCTCTTCATCCATATCTTCATTGAATAGGTGTCTCATAAACATTTCCAAGGCCTCTAGATCTCTTGGGATGATCAAAGGTCTCATGAAATTGGAGAAATTTTCACCTGAGACTTTACTGACGCCAAAAATCTTCTCCATTGATTTGGAGTAGAGTTTACTCATCTTGAAGTTTCGATCCAAAAGAAATATACCCTGATGGATATTTTGAAACACCGCCAATGATACTCTGTAGATATTGTTGTAGAGAAACTTAGCCTTATCGCGCTCCTTTCGTAAGATGTCATGAGACTTTACAATCTCATCCACCATCACATTAAAAGTCTGAGCATATTTTCCAATCTCATCTTTGGTGGAGATGATTACTTTCTTAGAGAGATCACCTTTAGATATTCGAATTGTAAATAGCTCAAGAATTTTAACATTAGTGAGAAGATTGGTCACAATAACCGACATCAACCATAGAGCTAGTATCCCAATGACTAAGTCCAAAATGATAAAGGTCCAGAACCTTCTAAAAGCCGATTGTGATAAGTAGGTTGTTCTAGAAAGCATCTTCTCAGAAATGCTATCTTCTACTTTTTTGAATGCATTAATTCTACTGGTGGTCATTTCGTACCAGTAATTGGGACTAGCTTCATAACCAGATCGTAAGTGAAGTAGATCTCTTAATCTTTCCACCTCGTTCACATCATGACCTGAAACCAATCTTTCATAAATAACAGTTGATTCTTCATTAGCGATCACTAAAAATGCATCAAGATAAGATTGTTGCATAGCCACAAGCTTGGTAAAAAGGCTGTAAAGCTCATAATCCATTGCCTGTAGTGAAAATGCTTGAGTTCCCAC
>JBLIFO010000020.1:0-24634 GCA_047633875.1 Marinoscillum sp.
GACAACCCAACACTTACAGTTAGAGACTGGGAAGGGAAAAACCCTGTGAGAGTAGTCATAGATCGTGAAGTAAAATTGGATACAAGCTTGCACCTTTTTGACGGTGAAGTTTCGACGATATGCTTCACTTCCGTGGAAAAAAAATCAAAGCACAATCTGGAATATATAATGCTATCAGAAATCACACCAGCGACTATCTTGTCTGCTCTTTATGAAAAAGGCATTCAGTCGATCATCATTGAGGGGGGTGCTCAAGTGCTTGGTGCTTTCATCGATCACAATGTTTGGGATGAAGCCCGAAAATTCACAGCGCCTGTTACATTTGGGATAGGAATTCAAGCTCCTAAACTTGCTGGGCAACTTGCGCATTCAGAGTTCGTAAATGAAGATTTGTTAGAAACTTATTTAAATATTTGATCATGGCAGAGGAGCTATTAATACTATCAACCACTGACAAGCGACAACAATATGAGTCGCTGATTCCTCAAATCAAAGGCTTGATTTCTGGCGAACCCAATCTTATTGCCAATCTCGCCAATGTGTCTGCTGCCCTGAAAGCTGCTTTTGGTCATTTGTGGATTGGTTTCTATTTGGTGGAAGGTGACGAGTTGGTTTTGGGGCCATTTCAAGGACCAATAGCCTGCACACGTATCAAAAAAGGTAAAGGGGTGTGCGGAGCAGTTTTCGAGCAAGGAAAGACCATCATCGTGCCGGATGTAGATGCTTTCCCTGGTCACATTGCGTGCAGTTCAGATTCTAAATCGGAAATAGTATTGCCAGTTCGTTCAGCTAGCGGCGAACTGGTTGGGGTGCTCGATATTGACAGTAGTGCTTTGGATACTTTCGATGAAGTGGATCAGGAGTATTTGGAGAAGATCGTTGATCTATTTTAATTCAGTTTTCTCTTCTCACAACTAGAGTATTTGCCATCATGTCGTGCAAGCCTTGCTTTTTAGGCGTAAGCCCAATCAGCAAATAGCCTATTAGAAAGAATAGCGTAGAGAATAGCTTGGAAAAATTCCTTACTAGCGCCAAGCCAAGATTTAACTGCACTCCATTTAGGTCAATGACTTCTAGGCGTAAAACTAATTTACCAACGGTGGCCTTGTATTTACTGGACTCCATGAATGCGTAGTATAGCAGAGAAATCACCAAACCCAATACTATCAACTCTCCCATATTGTTGAAGAGCACATTGAGGGCTACGGCAGGCTCAGCCTGTGACAACCACTCCAGATCTATCTCTTCTGAGCCTTTGAGCAAATCAAAACCCATGAATGCCAATAGTGGCAATATGAAAATTGATTGCGCTATTTGAATGATAAAATAATCCAAAATATAAGCCGCAAGCCTAAGCCAAAATCCTGCGTAATTAGTAGAAGACATCAATTATATAATTTTAGATCAATTTAGGTTAAGGCAATAAAAAAGCGGCCTCATTGCTTTAGCTTCTGAGACCGCCTTTGAAAAATCTTATGGATTAGTGATTATTTCAACTCAGCAATTACTGTTTTTCCGCCATAGGAAATATCCCCAATGTTCACTTTTATTTTAGCGTCGAGCGGCAGGTAAAGGTCTATACGACTACCGAAACGAATAAATCCAAACTTCTCGCCTTGCTCAGCAAAATCGCCTTCTTTTGCATAAAAGCAAATTCTGCGAGCAACAGCCCCAGCTACTTGTCGGATAAGTATTTCTACTCCCGTAGGCAGCTTCAAGCCGATTGATGTTCTTTCGTTTTCCGTGCTAGATTTCGGGTGCCAAGCAACTAAAAATTTACCTGGATGATATTTGAAATAGGAAACGATGCCTTCTATCGGATTGCGTGTCACATGCACGTTGAGCGGAGACATGAAAATGGAAACTTGAATCCTTTTTTCCTTTAAATATTCATGTTCCATTGTTTCCTCTATCACTACCACTTTACCATCAGCAGGAGCTATGATTTGGTTGGTGTTTTTTTCAATTGGAAACTCCGGATCCCGAAAGAATCTAATAATCAATACCAGCATGACAAATGCCGCTACACCCAGTATGGCTTGGATTACAATAAATGGCAAAAGCCAAAACAAAAGAGCATAGAGCAGCCCAAGTATGAGGGCTGCAATAGGTATGATCTTGATTCCTTCTTTGTGTATATTCATTAGAAACCCCCTCTAAATTTATAGGTCTTTGCTACTTTATCTATAGCCACAATATATGCGGCAATCCGTAATGATACATCATATTGCTGAGCTGTTTCATATACCTTATCAAAAGCTGTTTTCATGATACGGTCTGATCTTCTATTGACCCGCTCAGCAGTCCACTTGTATCCTAGTCTGTTCTGTACCCACTCAAAATAGCTTACAGTCACACCACCTGCATTAGCTAGGATATCTGGCACAGCCATAATTCCCTTAGCATTTAAGATGGCATCTGCCTTGGCAGAAGTAGGACCATTGGCTCCTTCAACTATAAGTTTGGCTTTAATTTTAGAAGCGTTCTCCTCAGTGATCACATCTTCTATGGCTGCAGGTACCAGTACATCCACATCCAAGAGTAATAACTCTGAAGGATCGATTTTTTCTGCTCCAGCATATCCTTCAAGTGATCCATTGTTAGCATTTCTGTAATCGATCGACTCTTTGATATTAATTCCTTCCTTGTTGTAATATGCTCCAGATAAATCTGAAACACTCACTATGGTCACACCTCTTTCAGCTAGGAGAAGTGCTGCCCAGGAGCCCACATTTCCAAAGCCTTGTACAGCACATGTAGCTCTGAAAGGATTGATCTTTAGTTTCTCCATCGCCGCGAGTGCGGAAATCATCACCCCACGGCCAGTAGCTTCAGTTCTTCCAAGTGAACCACCCAAAACCAATGGCTTACCCGTCACTACAGAGTTTACTGTCATACCTTGCGAGCGAGAGTATTGATCCATCAGCCAAGCCATTTCGCGAGGACCTGTTCCCATGTCTGGTGCAGGGATGTCACGATCAGGCCCAAATATTTCCAACATCGATTGCGTATACGCTCTGGTCAATCTTTCGATCTCTCCAGCTGACATTTCCCTTGGATTGCATTTCACTCCACCTTTGGCGCCACCGTAAGGAATATCCACCACGGCACATTTCCATGTCATCCAAGCAGCCAAAGCTTTCACTTCATCCAGATTCACATCCATGTCATAGCGGATGCCACCTTTGGATGGGCCAAGAATATTTGAATGAATTACTCGATAACCTTCAAATACCCGGATAGAACCATTGTCCATAGTGACGGGTAAAGTGACGATTACTTGCTTAGATGGGGATTTTAAAACGTTGTAAACTTCATCTTCGAGACCAAGGTGTTGGGCCGCGATATTAAATCTTGACATCATTGACTCAAAAGGATTACTCTTATCCTTTATTGGAGCCGGTTCAATGTACGCCATACGTGTTTAAGGGTTTTGTGGGGTTGTTGTTTATTTGGCTGCAAAGCTAAGTTTTTCCCCTCTATTAACTAGAAAAGTTTGAGGTAAACCACTATGAATGGCACAGCCAAAATCAGGCTATCAAAACGGTCTAAGAATCCTCCATGACCGGGAATGGATGTCCCAGAATCTTTTATTTGAATACTCCTTTTGAACATGGATTCTACTAGGTCTCCATATGTCCCAGCGATTACCACGATGAGCGCGATAGATACCCATTGCCACATTGCAAGACCAGTACTGTATCTACTTATTAGCACGGAAAAAGCTACTGCAGTCAGTGCTCCTCCAATGGCTCCTTCCCATGATTTTTTAGGGGAAATCCGCTCAAAAAGCTTTCTTTTACCAAATCGAATACCTGCAAAATATGCTCCAGTATCACTCGCCCAAATGATTAACATCAGCCCAAGTAGAATTTCATAATTATAGTCGCCATGGTAGTGAACCACTACATTCATGAGAGCAAATGGAACTACTACATAGGTGAGTCCGAGGTAAAATAGTGCAATACTTAGGAAGGGATTGTTGTCGTTTTTCTTATAGAGTTTCACTAGAAAAATAAGGGAAGCCATTGGGAATAAAGCAAAGTAGTATTTCGCGTCAAGTGTACCTCTAGAAATTAGAAATGAAAGGGTAAATAGTATGCTGCCAATTAGAATTCCTAAGAGCCTTATAGGCAAATAATTTTGGAGTTTGAAGAGTCTATAAAACTCCCACTGTGCCAGCAGGCATATAGCCATGAATACTATGAAGTAACTCCATTCACTCAATACCAGCGAGGTTATGATAATGGATGCTCCAGCTGCAGCTGAAATGATGCGTTGATATAGTCCGGAAAATTTATTCAAACTTTATGTCGTCGTTTATAACTTTCAATGCCCTAAGGACAAAATCAGGACGAACCAGCACTTCAAAAGCTCCAAATTGATAAGCGGAATCTTTTTTATTAAGTAAAACCGGCTTCATTTCCATATCTTCTAGAATCGCCTTCACAATCTCTGCACGCTGCTCATTAGAGTCTTGATAAACCTTTTGCCAGTCACGCATTTTTTAGTGAAAATAGATTTCTGAAAAGGTAAAGCAAAATGGCTCCCGCAACAAAAAACAACCCAACAACATAGATAGGCGGTGAGGATTGAGTATCTGTCACATCGTAGCTTAAAAATTTGAGTTGGCTGAAATACAATAAGGTGAGAGTAAGTCCATTGTTCATAAAATGCCCCACCATAGCCAAGGATAAATGCCCCGACCAATAATATAGATAGCCAAAAAGTGCTCCTAAAAATATCCTTGGTATCACACCATAAAATTGCATGTGAAAAACACCAAAAATGATAGCTGAAATCCAAATTGCTAAATGATGATTCTTTAAAGCTTTCCCGAAAAGTTTTTGGATCAGTCCTCTAAATAGTAACTCTTCACCTATAGCTGGCACCAAAGCAATCACAATCAATGCGATTAAATATTCGCCAAAATTGTCAAATGAGGTTAGAAATTCAGTTAGCTGCTTAAGTTGGTCTTCTTTGGCCAACGCCCATTTTTCGAAGCCTGAAAGGAATTCAGGCATAATAAGATTTTGATTCCACTCGATGACCACACTATTTGCAACCATAAAGCAGAAAAGAATTACAACAGTCATCAAAATAGGTCTTAGTGCATCTTCCGGTAACTTGAAGAAAGAGATAAGGGGAGCACTAATATTAAGTCGGATGAAAAGTATTGGCACCAAAATAAATGCGCCAATCGAAGTAATCCCCTGAAGCAACATCAAAGGAAATTTTGAATTATCAAAAGATTCTGGACGCCTGAGAATATCTAAAGATTCTTCGAGACTAAGGTTAAAAATTCCCATAACAATACCCTGTCCAACTAGCGAGAAGATGATTAGGCCCCCTACGACAAATCCAGATAATATTAAAAGGAGAACCCATGGCGAATAAGCCTGAGAAGTGTTGAATGGGTAGTTCGTGGTTTTGTCCATATTTGGCCTAAATTTACCAGAAAATTAGAGACTGTACTGTGGTCAAAATAGGAAACTTAGAGATTGGTGAATTTCCATTACTTCTTGCGCCAATGGAGGATGTAAGCGATCCGCCGTTTAGGGCTGTTTGTAAGGAGAATGGAGCAGATTTGATGTATACGGAGTTTATATCGTCGGAGGGTTTGATTCGAGATGCGTCTAAAAGTGTCGAGAAATTGGACATCTATGATTATGAGCGTCCAATAGGGATTCAAATATTTGGTGATAAGATAGACTCAATGCGCCAGGCAGCAGCCATCGCGGAGGCAGCTAATCCGGAACTTATAGACATCAACTATGGCTGTCCGGTTAAAAAAGTAGCATGTAAAGGAGCCGGTGCTGGAATATTGCTGGATATCCCAAAGATGCAGAAGATGACGGAAGAGATAGTAAAAGCTGTAAGCAAGCCAGTCACTGTTAAAACCAGACTTGGTTGGGATGATAGTACTATTAGAATAGTGGAAGTTGCCAAGCGCTTACAGGATGTGGGGATTCAAGCTTTGACGATACATGGCCGAACGCGACAGCAGATGTACAAAGGAGAAGCCGACTGGACAAAGATTGCTGAGGTGAAAAATCATCCTGACATTCATATCCCGATTTTCGGTAATGGAGATATTGATAGCCCAGAAAAGGCGCTTGAATACAAAGAGAAATATCAGGTGGATGGAATCATGATTGGCCGAGCTGCCATTGGTTACCCGTGGATATTCAATGAAATAAAACATTTCATGGCTACAGGGCAGCACCTCGCAAAACCTACTTTGGAAGAGCGTGTATCAGTAGCAAAAAAGCACTTAACATTTTCTGTAGAATGGAAAGGAGAGCTTAAAGGAATCTTCGAAATGAGAAGACACTATACCAACTACTTTCGCGGTATTCCAAATTTCAAGAGTCACCGTACGAGACTCGTTGAGTCAGATTCATTTGATGAGGTGATGGCTACTCTCAATGAAATTCCTGAAGTATTCCAAATGGCAGAAATTGTCTAAGACTCATATGTTGTCCAAACGTCCGATTTTAGCCTGGGTACTTTTACTGGCGCTTTCCCTGATTTGGGGGAGTTCATTTATATTAATAAAAAGAGGTCTTCTGCAGCTTAGCTTTTTTGAAGTTGGGTCTTTGAGGATTCTTGCCGCTTCAGTTTTTATGCTCCCTATTGTTGCTATTCGTATCAGAAGAGTTAAAAAGAAGCATATTCTTTATCTTATCTCCATAGGATTTATAGGGAGTTTGATCCCAGCGTTTCTTTTTGCTATTGCGCAGACGAGGTTACCTAGCGGAGTGACAGGAGTATTGAATGCACTAACCCCATTATTTACAATGCTGGTTGGTTATTTGATCTATAAGCAGAGACAAACATTCAGGGTGTTTTACGGTGTTTTAATAGGTTTCATAGGCACAGTGGTTTTGGTGATCGCTAGTTCAGGTGGCAGTTTCACAAATATTAACTTCTATGCGTTTTTTGTGATCCTAGCTACCCTGATGTATGCTTTCAATATCAATATAATAAAATATCATCTACAGGAATTGAGCTCACTTACTATTACAAGTGTCTCACTTTTTATAGTAGGGCCTATTGCAGCGATACAGTTGTTTGGCTTTACTGACTTTTCTTCACGTGTAATTGCTGATCCTGCAGTTATGCATGCCGCTGGTTTTATTGTGCTATTAGGCGTTTTAGGAACTGCCATTGCGCTCATCATTTTCAATAGGCTTGTGAGTCTTACGGATCCTGTTTTCACATCTTCAGTCACATACATTATACCTATTGTGGCTGTAATTTGGGGTTTATGGGATGGTGAGATGCTTTTTCTGGCTCATTATATAGGTATAGCAGCAATCCTTCTAGGAGTTTATGTAGCCAATGCTGCTCGAAAGGCATAAAAAAACCGCTTACTGAAAGAAAGCGGCTTGATTCTGTTTTTATAAAAGTTTAGTCGTGAATCTTTTTAAATTCGAACTCTTCCAAGAATTTCTTAGCCTGAGCAGTATTCTGAAATTCAAATAATTTCGTTTCGCCGTTTGTTCCATGTATTTCTACTTTCACGGCCTCAATATCTGGAATTACGTGACTTTCTTTTTTAGCCGCTAAAGAGCTCTTATCTACATTTTTAGAAAGTGTTTGAGTTTTTCTCTTCACACGTCCACAATAAGTACATTCAAACTCCTTCTCTATCTCACCATCCTCAAAGTCTGTTGCTTTTTTAAGTATAGTTTCCTTTTGAAGTTTAAGCGTCTGGAAACCACAACGATCACATTCAAATGCGCTTAAGTGGCCTTGGTACTTTTCAATTTTAGTCTCTTGCGTAATTGGATCTATCCAGACATCATAATCAACGGAAAAGGCATCCTCTTCTGCTTGCATACCCTCATCAAGATAAGTATCTTCTTCATCCTCGCTAAGAAGCTTCATTTCATTTCCCGTACTTGGGTTTATCCTAGGAGTGTATCTCAATTTTTTAAGCTTTTTCTCCAATGGACCTGGATAATAATATTTGAACATCAAATGAGCGATGAACACATGCAAAGTAGAAATACTGAACGATATGAAAGCTCTTATGAAAACCCAGAAAGGACTGAGCGCTACAGTCTCATCATATACAGTGTTTAAGAAGAAGAAAATGGAAACAGCAAGTACGTAGTTAGCTCTCAAGTAGCTCCTAATTTCATATAGACTCGCTACATCAAACTTTTCTTTGAGTGTACCAGCGAGCATGAATTGAAACCAATATTTAAATAAGATGATAATTGTTACTATTAATGCAGCAAGAAACAAATACCACATCGATACATGCCAGATCTCTAAAAAGGCAAAATAGGATTCATTGTTTTTCATAATTCGTCAATTGTCGAAAACCTTGGGGTTTTCTATTTTTCCTTCAAAATTACTGGAAAACTAATATAAAGCTTCGAATTAATGGATGATTGTAACTTTAGATTTCTCTAATAGAGGAATGTAGAGTGTCATTTAGTGAAGAACACTCATCAAAGAAGATGTCTGTGAGTTCTCAGTCACTTGCTCTATAGAAGCAGTAAAGTATTTGGAATAGATCACTCGTTCCATCTCTACTATGTATGCAAGCAGTGAAATAATAAGTAATAAAGTAACTGTGCGGTTAGCTTTCATTTCCTATATGATGCAGAGAAGAGGCTAAAAGTTGCAGATCTCAAGATATATGAGCTTAATTGTAAAAGAAAAAGTGCTTCCACATAAATGATATTCCTGGTTTTTAAAAAAGATGAAATATTTGTTTTTATTTAGGCTTAGAATAAAATATTTTCAAAATGAATAGGGGCGCACAGATCAGAACTAAACGATTGACCAAAGGTCAAATATCCAACACTTTACTTCTTGAGATAGCATGGGAAGTCCTGAATCAAGTAGGCGGTATTTATACAGTGATAAGATCTAAGGTCCCGACAGTAGTACCTAAGTGGGGTTCTAACTATTGCCTAATAGGACCATACATGCCAGGAAATGTAGCTGCAGAGTTTGAGCCACTAGAGCTTGGCCAGGACCACTATAGTAAAGCCGTGAAACGTATGAGGGACATGGGCTGCGTAGTGCATTACGGTGATTGGCTTGTATCTGGTAGACCTAAAGTCATTTTGTTTGATCTTGGCAGTTTTATGGATCGCCTAGGTGATATAAAGTACAGTTTATGGGAAGACCATGGGATTTCGACACCAAGTGATGATCATTTGCTTAATGATGTGCTGGTATTTGGCGAAATGGTTCGTGTCTATCTGACTTTGCTGGATCAGGAGGTTAAAGGCAAGCGTAAAATTGTAGCGCATTTTCATGAATGGATGGCGGCATCAGGCATACCTGGACTAAGGAGGGATAAAGTTGATGTCAAGACTATTTTCACCACACATGCCACACTACTTGGAAGATATCTAGCGATGAATGATCCTCTTTTTTATGATCATCTAGCATTTATGGATTGGCAGAAGGAGGCACAGCATTTCAATATAGAATCCAATGTCATGATTGAGCGAGCTGCTGCGCATGGCTCGCACATATTTAGCACGGTGAGCGAAGTGACAGCTAAAGAATGCAGGCAGTTACTAGGGAGAAACCCAGACGTAATACTTCCAAACGGAATAAACAATCAAAGATTTGAAGCGCTGCATGAATTTCAAAATCTTCATTTGGAGAATAAAAATAAGATCCATTCATTCACAATGACCCATTTCTTTTCCAGCTATACTTTCGATCTGGATAAGACCATGTATTTTTTCACCTCAGGTAGATACGAGTATCTAAATAAAGGATACGATCTCACGCTCGAAGCTCTCGCAAGGTTGAACCATAGGTTGCAAACTGAGAAATCCGAGATTACTGTTGTAATGTTTTTCATCACAAAGAGGCCATATTATAGCATCAATCCAGACATACTTGAAAGTCGCGCATTGATGGAAGAGTTTCGCCATGTAATAGAATCAATTAAAAAGCAGGTAGGAGAAAAGTTACTTTTTGAAGCTATCAAGCGAAAGGATACCAAGCTTCCACAGCTCAACGAATTTGTAGATGACTATTGGAGATTGAGATTTAGGAGAACACTCCAAACCTGGAAGTCAAAGAATTTGCCACCAATAGTTACTCATAACTTGCATGATGATGCAGGGGATGAAATATTGAATTTCCTTAGGACCTCCAATCTTGTAAATAATGAATATGATAGAGTGAAGGTGGTTTATCACCCTGATTTCATCAACTATACCAACCCACTTTTCTCAATGGATTATGGACAGTTTGTTCGTGGCTGTCATCTTGGGGTATTCCCAAGTTATTACGAACCATGGGGATATACTCCACTTGAATGCATCGCTTCTGGAGTGCCGACAGTGACAAGTGATCTTGCAGGTTTTGGAGATTTCGTAAGTGAGAATGTACCTGATCACGATAAAAGAGGTATTTATCTAGTAAAAAGAAATAAAAAGACTTTTGATGAGGCTGCTGGCAACTTGGCTAACAAAATGTACAACTATGTGAAGCTGAGTAGAAGAGAGCGTATAGATCTTAGGAACCGTACAGAAAGCTCTTCATCGCTCTTTGACTGGTCAAACTTGATAAAGTATTACGAAGACGCCTATGCAAAGGCGCTAGAGCTTTAATCAACTAGTCGCCACCAATAAATTTCGTTTGAAGCATAAGTAAGAGGTGAGATGCGTTTGCCAATTTGGGGTAAAACCAGCTGAACGTTCTGCTTTTCTGCGGCTATTTTGACCCGCTCCGCAGGTTCATACCAAGGGTGTGGGGATAGGGCAAAAGCTCCCCAGTGAACAGGCATCATTCTTTCAGCTTTTAAATCTATAGTTGCTTGGACTGTTTGCTCAGGCATCATATGGATAGCTTCCCATCTTTTGTTGTACTGGCCACATTCCATCATTGCAAAGTCGAATGGTCCATGCTTTTCCCCGATTTCTTTGAAATGAGGGCCATAGCCGCCATCTCCACTAAAATACAATGAGTGTGTTTCGTTTTTGATTACCCATGATGCCCAAAGCGTACTATTTGAATCGCCAATACCACGTCCTGAGAAGTGACGAGCTGGTGCGGCTGTATAACTAAATGAACTAATGGTGGTTGTTTCCCACCAATCCAATTCAGTAATGCGCTTAGGCTCTACTCCCCAACTACGGAGATGTGAACCAAGTCCGAGTGGAACAATGAAATGACCGACTCGATCCTTAATAGCTTTTATAGTAGGGTAGTCCAAGTGATCATAATGATCGTGAGAAAATACCACAACGTCCAAATCACCTATTTGGTCAATATCAAAGGATGGATTGTTACCGAATCGCGGGCCAAAAATTGGTAATGGAGAAGCTGCATCACCCAGCATTGGATCTAGAAATATCCTTTGACCAGCCAATTCCAGTAAAATAGCTGAGTGCCCATACCATGTAATTGAAAGTATGCTATCGGTGGGATTTGGTGATGAACTATCAAAAGCAGTCTCTATCGCTGACGATGGAGAAGTGTTGATAGCATTTGAAGTTTCCTTTAGCATGCCTATGATATTCGAAAGGCTATAGTCCATTTTAGTCTCTATCAAATTTTGGAATTGACCTTCTCGAAAATTTGATGATTCCTCAACTTTTTGAGCGTCTTCACCTTTTGGTGGCTGCCCAAATTGGGGAGAAAAGGATACGAAAATCACCCCAACAATAAAGATCAGAGTGATGCCCAAAAGAAGGGCTTTGAATGTTTTTTTAACCATTTAGAACCATCGATTTTATACTGTCCAACTCATCGGATAGTCTTTATCTACATATTTGAGAGCAGATTTTGTAAGATATAACGGCCTGAAAGTGTCTAGCATTACCGCTAATTCCTCTGTAGATTTTGCGCCGATGCTTTTCTCCACAGTTCCTGGATGAGGGCCATGTGGCAGCCCTCCAGGATGTAAGGTGAATGAACCGCGAGAGATTCCTTTTCTACTCATAAAGTCACCTTCAGCATAATACAGCACCTCATCACTATCGATATTGGAGTGGTTATATGGAGCCGGAATCGCATTTGGGTGATAATCAAAAAGTCTCGGGACAAAAGAACAAATCACAAAGCCTTGACTTTGGAAAGTCTGATGAACGGGAGGTGGCTGATGGATTCGCCCAGTTATTGGCTCAAAATCATGAATCGACAATGCGTAAGGAAACAAGTACCCGTCCCAGCCTACTAAATCAAAAGGGGACTGGTCGTATTCATATTGATGAAGCATTCCATCTTTTTTGATCTGCATGAGGAACTTGCCTTTGCTTGTATCAGTGATCAATTCTGAAGGTGGCCGAATATCACGCTCGCAGTATGGGGAGTGTTCCATAAGCTGACCTAGCTCATTTCTGTATCTTCTTACTGTCTCAATGGGCGAAGTAGACTCCATGATAAGAAGTCTCAAAGGGCCTTCTTCCCATTCAAATTTGTAAATAGTAGTGCGAGGAATGACCACATAGTCGCCTTGTTTTACACGCAGCTTTCCAAACTGCGAAAGCAACCAGCCATTACCGTCATGGATAAAAATCACCTCATCACCTTCTGCATTTTTATAAAAATAATCCATTGATCTGCTCGAAGGATTGCAAAGTGACATTACCACATCATTGTTCATGAGTAGTGCTTCACGTGCGCCGAGATAATCTTCGCCCGTGATGCCAATATTACTCGTGTTAAGGTGCGTTTGGCGCAAGCCGTGATCTTTAGCCAGTTCTTCCTTGAAAGGCACTGGCTTATTTATACCTTTTATCCTAGTCGGGGGTGTGTGATGATATAGATTCGAATAAATCCCAGAAAAGCCTCTACTCGACACAAGCTCCTCTGCATAAAGCGAACCATCAGGTTTGCGGAATTGAGTATGTCTTTTGGGTGGAATTTCGCCAAGACGATGATAAAATGTCATTTCATTTTTGGGTTTTAATTGATCGAAAGCAGACTAGCTTCATCTACAAGTGTGAGCGCTTTTTGAAAAATTTCATTTTGCTCGTTATAGATAGGGAAGAAGCCGTCATTTTTCCAAATATGTCTAGCAATAAATGCCTTTGTGTATATTTTTAAAAGATTTTGGGATTTATTAAAATCCTTCTCTTCGAATGGAACACCATTCTCTTCACCAACCTTCTTCAGTTCTTCAATAATAGATTGGGTGATTTCGAACTCATTTAGATATTGCTTCAAACTCATTTTTTCAAGTTCTGATCTATGGCTCGCGACATAACTAAGACTGAACTCAGCAATACTGTTCGAATTGAAAAGTCTCCTTATGTAGCTACTATTACCCATGGTATCTAAAGGCACAAAATAGTCCGGCATGATACCTCCGCCTCCATATACCAGCCTTCCATTATCTGTTTTATATACAAGACTGTCATTCAATTTTATGCTGTCTTGAGAGTAAATCTCCCCATTCGAAAAGCGGTTGTAGTATTCCATAAGATATGCATCTGAATCATCTCCGTAAGGTTTTTGAATTGATCTGCCACTAGGCGTGTAGTAGCGTGCTATGGTCAAAATCATAGATGAGCCATCATTAAGGTCCATGGGCAATTGAACTAACCCTTTTCCATATGACCTTCTTCCTACAATCAATGCACGATCGTGATCTTGAAGCGCTCCTGAAACTATCTCAGATGCAGATGCAGATCCTTCGTCTATCAAAACGATGACAGCTCCAGCTTCAAAATCACCTTTCTCATTCGAGTAATATTCATCATTATTGAGAGCTGATTTTCCTTTTGTGTAAACGATCATTTGATTTCCCATCAAGAATTCGTCTACCATATTGATAGCGACATTCATACGTCCACCCGGGTTGCCAGTAAGATCCAGTATCAATTTGCTCATCCCTTGACTTTGCAAAGACCCAAGTGCCTCCTTGAATTCCATATAAGTAGTAGCGGCAAACCTGCTCACCTTGATATAGCCAACTTCATCATTGACCATGTAAGAAACATCCACAGAATATTGTGGAATCACATCTCTAGTGATCACATATTCTAAAAGCTTTTCTTCGCCTTTTCTTTTTATTTCTACTTTCACTTTGGAGCCACGCTCACCTCTGAGTCTGTCTATTACGCCTCTCGAAGTGATGGCTACACCAGCAACCAATTCATCATCAACAGTGACTATTTTGTCTCCCGGCATGATGCCCAATGACTCTGACGGACCTCCACTGATTGGAGAAACCACATATATCGTATCCTTAAAAATGTTGAATTCTACGCCGATACCCTCAAAATTTCCTTGCAGTTGAGATTTACTTATTTCCGAATCTTCCGCCGGCAGATAAATGGAGTGTGGGTCTAGCTCACTCAGCATCTCTACAATTGCAGTTTCCACAAGTTTCTCTGTATCTATATCGTCTACATAATCATTGTGAACAAGCGTAAGGACTTGACGGAACTTTGCAACACTACCGAAAAGGTTGTCTGTGTTGGTATTTGATCCAGCCATATTGGCTCCAATAAGTACACCAACTGATATGGCTATGCCTATATAAATAGGTAGTCGGATTGCGCTTTTACTATTTTTCTGATTCTCCAATTTGTGGATTGTTTGATGTTAAAATTACGAGTCTTGACGTCAAATAAACGCATCACCTCCAAAAACGTTTTTTTGATACTATTTGTCAGGATGAATCAAAGCTTATCTTTGCCGCAAGAAATAAAGAGGTGTGCTAGTAGACAATTCCTATTAGGGCATACCTTAAACATTATGGCAAGAATACTATCAATTGATTACGGATCAAAAAGAACAGGCCTTGCCGTGACTGACCCATTGGCTATAATAGCCACACCGCTTGAGACAGTACCTTCTCATACTTTGATGGATTTTTTGAAAAGCTATTTTGATCGTGAAGCGGTAGAGGCGGTAGTGCTCGGTCACCCGAAAAACACAGATGGCACACCAACAAACGCCACACCGCTGGTGGAGGCAACTGCCAACCGATTTCGTAAACTTTTCCCAACTATGCCATTAATTTTGCACGATGAACGATTCACTTCCAAAATGGCTTTGGATTCAATGATAATGAGTGGGAGTAAGAAAAAGGATAGACGGAATAAAGGAAATATTGACCTAGTCAGTGCAACGATAATTTTACAATCATATTTAGAGAGCAAAAGATGATATACCCAATAGTGTTATACGGAGACACAGTATTGAAGAAAATGGCGGAGGAAATTCCTGTTGGGGAGGATATTTCACAGCTAATTAATGACATGTTTGAGACGATGCATGCAGCATCTGGTGTTGGCTTGGCAGCTCCTCAAATAGGAAAATCAGTTAGACTTTTTGTGATTGACAATACGCCCATGATGGATAAGGGTGAGGAAGGTTTAAGAAGTGCTTTTATAAACCCACAGATTATTGAGGAAGATGGTACTATCTGGGCATTTGAAGAAGGATGTCTCAGTATTCCCAATATAAGAGAAGACGTACGCAGAAAGCCAGTAATTAAAATCAAGTATTACAATGAAAACTGGGAACCGCAGGAACGCACTTTTGATGGCATGCACGCTCGAGTAATTCAACACGAATACGATCATATAGAAGGCGTACTCTTTACTGATTTAATATCCTCTTTTAAAAAGCGATTGCTCAAAGGCAAGCTTGCCAATATAAGCAAAGGGAAAGTAGATGCCGATTATCGCGTGAAGGTCCCCGTTAAAAGGTGATAGATCAACTAAAGTTGGCTTTGGTACAAACCGAGTTGTATTGGGAGAATCCAATTGCAAACCGGGCGATGCTAGAAGAAAAGATTTGGCAGATCGAAAGGGACATTGATCTTATCATTCTTCCTGAGATGTTCACCACAGGGTTCTCCATGAATCCAGAGAAATACGCCGAAGTAGCGGGTACGGACACTTTCAAGTGGATGCGGCAACTGGCTAGTCAAAGAAAAGCTACATTGATGGGGAGCGTGATGGTGAAGGATAAGGGCACATTTGTGAATAGACTCTATGTTGTAAATGCGGATGGAACCGCTTCTTTTTATGATAAAAGACATCTCTTCAGCTTAGCAGGTGAGGATAAGGACTACACGCCCGGCGCTTCCAAAATCATCGTTGAGGTAAAGGGCTGGAAGATTATGCCATTGATTTGCTATGATCTGCGTTTCCCTGTGTGGTCGAGAAGTCAAAGCACCGCTAATAGTCTTTACGAGTATGATGCAGTGGTCTATGTCGCCAACTGGCCAAGTCCTAGAATCAATGCTTGGGATACTCTTTTGCAAGCTCGTGCGATAGAAAACATTGCGTACTCAGTAGGAGTCAATCGAGTTGGATTGGATGAATCTGGACATTCATACCCGGGGCATTCAGCGGTTTATGATTACGCCGGTCAAAAGCGGGCTTATTCCGAATTATCGGAAATTATCCTAGCAGAACTTTCCAAAGAAGACCTTCTTCAATTCCGAGAGCGATTTCCCTTTCAGATAGATGCAGATCGGTTTTCAATCGAATAATAATTTTTCAAGCTGTTCAGGGCTTTCATATTGATGACTGCTCATTCTTTCAATGAAAGGCGCGAGCCATTTAGGCGTAAAATTGAAAAACAAATGATTCTTTGATTTAAGAGCGGTTTGAAGGATTGTTGCGGTACTACCAATTGCTGCATTTTCACTCTGGAAATTTACTATCAGCACAGTCTCCTTTTCTTCAAGCAGCGTTTTTGCATGAGAAAGACTAATCGAGTCTGAGAAATTATCGATGCAGAAGGTAGTCACACCTTCTTCTTCTCTCTGTTTTATAATCATTTCTATTGGATGCTCAAAAGGGTAGTCTTGAGTGTTCGACAAGTAATCTAGAATCAAGTAAATTCGACCTTCTGTTAACATAGTGTCTCAAGCTTATATTTGTAATTATGGACAATTTTATCGAGTATCTGTATTCTAAGTTTCTGCAAAGTGATGGGGTCTCCATAGATACACGTACCATTCAGCCTGGGAATCTCTTCTTCGCCATTCAAGGTCCAAATTTTAACGCAAACGAATTTGCCAAGCAGGCAATAGAGAAAGGAGCCGCTTTTGCGGTAGTGGATGATGCTGAGTATGTAGTGAGCGACCAGTATATTTTGGCGGCAGAGGGAATGAAGGCGTTGCAGGACTTGGCCATTTTCCATCGATCACGCTTCAAGCGAAAAGTCTTGGGAATCACTGGTTCCAACGGAAAAACCACGACAAAAGAATTGGTGAATCTGGTGCTTTCCAAAAAGTATATCACCTCTTGCACCAGTGGCAATTATAATAATCACCTAGGTGTCCCATTGACAATATTGGACATTCACCCACAAGTGGAGATTGCAATTATAGAAATGGGTGCAAATCACGTTGGAGATATTGCAGAACTCTGTGGATATGCCAATCCAAATATTGGACTGATTACCAATATCGGGGAAGCACATACCGAGCTTTTTGGTGGAATAGAGGGTGTTTTAAGAGGTAAGACAGAGCTTTTCGATCATTTAAAAAAGACAGGGGGCACTGCTTTTATCAACAGTGATGATGAACGTTTGAAGCATTTGATCAATAGATTTGATCAGCCCATGACTTTCCCTTCTGAGGATTTGACAATAGTAGCAGCCAATCCAAATCTTGAAATAGCGCTTGGCGATTTGAAAACGGAGACCCAAATAATAGGCAGGTATAACTTCGGAAATATTGCTGCAGCTGTGGCTCTAGGGAGATATTTTAAAGTTCCAGATCGAGATATATTAGATGCGATAGCTTCATATGTCCCTTCAAACCAAAGGTCTCAAGTGATAAAAAAAGGCGATTTGACAATTATTTTGGATTGCTACAATGCCAATCCTACCTCCATGAAAGCAGCCATAGATAATCTTGCGTCTTATGAAGGCCCGAAGCACGTAGTACTTGGAGATATGAAAGAAGTGGAAACCCCAGAGGAAAAACATCGGCAAGTTGGCGGATGGGTTCAGTCAATGGCTCCCCATTCAGCGATATTTGTAGGTCAGCAGATGAAATGGGCTGCCGACCAACTGCAAGACGCTCGGTGGTTTGCAAATATTGAGGGGTTAAAGGAAAAATTGAATGAAATGAATTTCAAAAAAGGAACCTTATTGATAAAAGGATCTCGAAGTATGAAGCTGGAGCAACTGAAGGATTTATTGTGATCAAATATTTTAAGAATAAATGCATCCAACTATTTGCAGGAGATTTAATCTCTGCTAGATTTGCATTCCGTTTTCAAGCAAGCTCTCTTGCTTAACGAAACGGGCGCTTAGCTCAGCTGGTTCAGAGCACCTCGTTTACACCGAGGGGGTCGGGGGTTCGAATCCCTCAGCGCCCACTTTTTTTTTACCCAGACAGAAACGTCTGGGTTTTTTTGTGCCCTGATTTTAGGGATGAGAACAGGGGACGGTTCGCCGCTGCGATTCGAAATCGTAGTGCAACGGAGATTCACGAGGGGTCTTGCGGCATGGTTTGCGGGTATGAATAATCCCTCAGCTAACACTCAATGAATAGAAAAACTCTATTGATTATCTATAACTAAAGAGGTGAGCTAATCTAAATTTATTCTAACAAGTTTAACTGAAAGAACAAATGATGCATGGGTCAGCCAAATGTTTAAAATAGTTTCAAATTCTGTTGATTTTTTAATAATCGGAGAATAAATCAAAGCATTCCTTTGTCTTCTAATTCTTCCTTTAGCTTGTAGAAATATTTCAGCTTTTCCGAATTCACAAAGTTTTCCGAATCATTATGTCTTATGTGAATTGGAGGAGTGATATCAGAATTGTGTTCTATTTCAACAACTTGAATATCTAAGCTTTCATCTAAATCAAGAACTTTATCTATCCATATTTGGGAAATGTCGGTTTCTGACTCTAGACTTACAACATTTAATTTTATTGTTTCATCTTTTTTCAAAGAAATTATAAGGGTGATTAGACCACCTTTGGTGCTTGGGCCAATTAAAAATTCTTTCTTTGATGTTCTGATTTTGATTCCTTTCATGAGGCTGTTCTGATTTATATTTGACATTTCCAAAAAGGCCATTCCCCTGCATTCGCCCTACATATTCCTAAGCAGTCATCACAATGACCATTGTTACATAATTGATAAATTCTCAGGCACACATCCCAATCTTTTTCATCCACTGAAGCTAATTCAATGTATTTATGCATTCGATAAATATATACAAGCGTTAAAACAGTATAAGTACCAGCTACAATTACCTCTCCCACAAAAGTAGGTTCAAGAAGAGCCGCAGGTGCAAATGTGATAACAAAGGCACTACCCATGTTTTTAGGAACATTAAGAATGTAATTTGGATTATTTGCAACAATTACAGCCTCCGGCATTAGCCACGATCCAATTTCCGCATCGTAAGTATAGACTATTCCATCTTTGTCCGTTGCAGTCATCCCGTCAGTTGGATTATTAACATTATCAGCTGGATTTGTTGGTGTGAGATAGTCTGACATTTCTATTAATTCAGGGCCCTCTTCAATATTGTCGGAAGGCTCATCTCTTCCAGTTCCCCCACCTGGTTGGTATTCCCCAGTGTCGCATGAGTAGCAGCCAGAATATGTGATTACCTGAGAGCAAGAGCATATGGTTTCATAGGATGTAATAACCCAACCAAATTTAGGTGACTCATACCCAGGTACCCCAGTCCAACCAATCAACTCATAAGTATAGATTGGGAAACTCGTGCAGTTTGCTGTCTACGCGGCATTAGCATCTGGTTGAACTACTTCATATACAGAGTCGTTTCTTTGAATAAATTGTTTAGAGATGGACCCGGACCAATCAGCAACTTGTACCAATCCAGAAAAAGGGATATTGCAATCTTCATTTGCCATGTATGCTGAATCTGGGTATGTTGTTACAAGCTCTGCAACTAGAGAAGATTTACCAGGTTTAATTATTACATATGTAAGATTGTTAAAGGATATTGACTTCTCTCCCTTTGGTATCCGATAAACTTTATCGTACTGGATGGGTATGTATAGAGCTGAGTTTTCTTCAATAAAATTGGCATTCTCCCAGTCCAAGTATTTTGATGCATTTTTCAATGTACTGGCTTCTCGCGAATTAGAATTGACATTGTATGAATCGTTGATATTTAGATCAAAGCGTTCTTTAATTTTAGCAATAGAAGGCGAGATCCTACCAGAAGGGGATATTAATTCTGATTCATCCGTACAAGAAAGGAAAGTAATTAGAATGAGAAAAATCAGAATTGTTTGTTTTAATAGCAGCTTCATAATTTGCATATTTTTACGTTTCTGCTAACGTAATAAGTGGGGGGTATTTTCCAAGTTTACATAAGATTATTTCTTCAATTGTTCAATTTTATAAAAATATGCTGCTTAGAGTATTCCTAACAATTTGCTAAGTCAATTTGAAATCCTTGTCAGGCGGATGTCAACTTTGACTTAGCTGATTTAATGCTCATTGAGTTCTCACAGAATCACTTTGCGCTTTACAACCACTATTATTTGAATAGAAATATTAACTTGGTTTCCATATGGAACCATTCGAATATATAGTCGTCCTATTTTCTCTGATATTAGGTTTAGGCATTGCACAACTCCTTACAGGGATAGCGGATATTGTATCGAGTTTGAAAAGTGTAAAACCGGGCTATGCCCACTCGATAATAATCTTCAATGTATTCATTCTCCATATACAAGAGTGGTGGTATAGCTACCAATACACCTTTGAGGTAAAAGAATGGACCTTACCATTAGTTATGTTTCTTTTGGTTTACCCAATTCTTCTTTTTCTTTTGGCGAGAATGCTATTTCCTACTGGTTTGCGTGTAAACGAGTCTGATTTAGATGAGTATTATTATGATCAGTGGAGGTGGTTTTATGGGATTATACTTGCCATTATTATAGTGAGTTTCTTGCAAAACATAATCGTTTCGGGCCTTCCAATTACCAGTCAAATCCCGCAATATGTCATGGCACTTTCATACATAGTTTTCCTTACTCTGGATATAAAAAGCAGAAAAGCCCATAATGTTTTTCTCACATTACAGGCTTTGGCTTGGGTAATTGCTATGTTACTTGATCCGTTTGTTTTAAAGGCTTAACGATTATCTATCGATCCCATTACCCGCTTCATGAAGCCATTTAAGGCTTCTTTTTGAGGCGTACCATTTTTTATTTCTTTGGTCACCTCTAAGGCTCCGTACATGTTGGAGAGCAGTTCACCAATTACATCTAGCTCCTCATCTTTTATCGCAGAAGATTCTGTCAGATGCTCGAGTAATTCGATCGTTTCTACCACCCAGTCCTCATCGTTCTTTTCAACGAATTCTATCAGGTGTTTAATTACTGGCAAGCGCATCGAGTACTTCGGTTATTGTTTCTTGCTTGTTTCCTGCAGCCTGAGCTATTAATGTTCCATTTTTAAATCCTGCAAATGTTGGAAGGTTACTCACGGTTGCCAATGATCTTGACTGTGTGAATTTTTCAGCATCCACATAGGCAAACACAGTATCAGGGTGCTCTCCCGAAAGACGCTTAAATTTTGGTTTTACTATTTTACAGCTTCCACACCATGTAGCACCGTATTGCACTATTACTTTAGGGTTTTGACTGATGATTTCTTTAAGGTTGTCCTCTTCTAATTCTATCATTATTTAATTTTTTGATCGGTAATATTATGACTTGTCACAATTATTAAAACTATCAGCTGATAACATAATGTTATTCGCTTTAACCATTATAAATAGCCTACTCCTTTTTGGTGGTCAGACTAATTATTAAGTTCACCATGGTGATTACAACTATTGGGCATTCTTTGTTCACAAAAATCAAGTCTAGATGAAAATAAATGATAAATCAGGATATACGTCCTATCAACCGAGTGATACCCGATATAATGAAATGCAATATCGAAGAAGCGGAAAGAGCGGTATTCAATTGCCACTTTTGTCATTAGGGCTTTGGCATAATTTCGGATTTTCTGATGACTTACTTGAAGGGCAGAAAATTCTACGAACTGCCTTTGACAATGGAATCGTACATTTTGATCTAGCCAACAACTACGGTCCGCCCTATGGCTCGGCTGAAACCAATTTCGGCAGACTTTTAAAAGAAGATTTCGCTAACCACAGAGATGAGCTTTTCATCTCGTCCAAAGCTGGCTATGACATGTGGCCTGGACCTTACGGGAATTTAGGATCGAGGAAATATTTAATGTCTTCACTTGACCAAAGCTTAAAGCGCATGGGCTTGGATTACGTCGATGTTTTCTACCATCACAGACCAGATCCGGATACCCCTCTTGAAGAAACCATGCAAGCTCTTACCGACATTGTGCGGAGTGGGAAGGCGCTCTATGCTGCTATTTCAAATTACCCAGCTGATACCACCAAGAAAGCTATTCAGCTTTTAAAAGCTGCGGGTACTCCTTGCCTCCTACATCAAGCTCGCTATTCTATGTTTGACAGATGGGTCGAAGATGGCTTACTAGATGTTTTGGGTGAAGAAGGTGTTGGCTGTATCGCATTTAGCCCACTCGCTCAGGGTCAGCTCACCAATAGGTATATTGATGGAATTCCTCAGGATAGCCGTGCGGCAAAAGGAATGACCTACCTAGAGAAAGATACCGTGCAAAACAACTTAGCGAAAATCAAATCTCTTCATGCGATAGCAAAGGAAAGAAATCAATCACTCAGTGACATGGCGATAGCTTGGCTGTTGAAAGACGAGCGTGTGACTTCTGTATTAGTTGGGGTGAGTTCTGCCAAACAACTTGCCGAGAATTGTAAAGCGCTTTCAAAGCTTAGCTTCGATGATTCTGAGTTGAAAAAAATAGAGGTAATTCTAGCCAATCAATAGGTTATACCTTTTCACTGCTAAGCTTTAATTCCCACTTTTTTGAGGGAACGACTGGTCATGAGCAGCTAGCCCAGAGGTCGGACAGGCGATCCTGCCAAGGACCTTCTGATTTATAACTCACAAAAAAAACCTGCTAGACTTAACTAACAGGTTTTGTACTCCTCTTCATGTGGCGGGCGGCCAGCTGGCGATTGGACTGGATATACTGGAACATATTGACCCCCTAAATCTAGCGGTAAAACTGAAAGGTGAAGTGGCCTATTGTTGTTTAAATGCATGCCATTCTGGCGTATGTTGACCCCCTAAAGAAATGTTGACAAAATATTCTGGAGGATATTGACCCCCTGTGGTTTCTGATTCCGGATCATGTTGACCCCCTATACAATAATGATTTTGGTTTTGCGATGGATAAAATCGCAAAGATTACCTATGTCAGGAAAACCAAAATCTATGAGCCAGATAAAACAATTAATCATCTTTCGCCAACAAGGCAAAGGCAAAAAGACCATCGCTCGCTTGTTGGGCATGAGTAAGAATACGGTAAAGGCCTACCTCGAGAAGCTGGAGGCTTTGACTGAAGACAAGGATAGTGGACACCTTACCGAGCAAGATCTTCTAAACTTGGAGCTTCCCATATTAGAAGCCAAATTTCATCCAGGCAATGCTGCTTATAAGGATGAGCGTTTTGAACGCTTCAAGACCAAAGCAACCTATTATCTTGAAGAATTGACCCGTGTGGGCGTTACCAAACAGATACTTTGGCATGAGTACCGAGAAGAAAACAAGGACAGCTACAGTTACTCACAGTTTTGCTTTCATATCAATCAGTACCGATTAGCAGCTAAGCCCTCGATGGTACTGGAGCATAAGCCAGCGGAGAAGCTTTTTATAGACTTTGCAGGTAAAAAACTCAGTTATATCGACAAGGATACCGGAGAAGAAGTATCATGTCAGGTATTTGTCACCTGTCTTCCGTACTCAGATTATTGCTTTGCAATGGCTGTTAAGAGCCAATCTACCGAAGACTTTTTATATGCCTTATCCTGTTGCTTGCAAGACCTTGGTGGTGTGCCCAAAGCACTAGTGCCTGACAACCTTAAAGCTGCGGTAGTTAAAGCCAATCGCTATGAGCCGACCATCAATACAGCCATGGAAGACTTTGCCAATCATTACCAAGCCACAGTACTGCCAGCCAGAGCAAGGAAGCCACAAGACAAGGCTCTGGTGGAAAATCAGGTAAAGCTCATCTATAGCAGGGTTTATGCTAAGCTGCGCAACATGCAATTCTTTGACCTTCATAGCCTCAATACTAGCATTAAGGCAAAGGTAAAAGCCCATAACCAGACTCGTATGCAGCAAAAAGGATACTGTAGAGAAGAAAAATTCCTAGGTGAAGAGAAATCTCTGCTCAGTCCGCTACCCAAAGAGAAGTTCGAGCTAAAGAGCTATACCACCCTTACAGTGGCCAAGAATAATCACGTTTACCTATCTGAGGATAAGAATTATTACAGCGTCCCTTTTCATCTGATCGGCAGCAAAGTAAAAGTGATCTATACCATAAACATGGTTTACATCTTCTCTAAAGGTGAGCAAGTAGCCCTGCATATAAGAAGCTACAAACGTGGGAGTTATACAACAGCCAAAGACCATCTCTGCTCACAGCATCAGCATTACAGAGACAGAAGTCCTACTTACTACAAGGATCAGGCAAGACGAAAATCTACTAGCCTTTATGATTTGATCACACTAGTCTTTGATCAAAATAGATACCCCGAACAGCTCTATAGAACCTGTGACGGCTTGTTTGGCTTGCACCGAAAGACCGAAGCTC
>JBLIFO010000021.1:0-24481 GCA_047633875.1 Marinoscillum sp.
ACAGACTGTATTCAATTCATTTCAGTCTTTGGAATATTCCACTTTAGAGTAGCAATGAATCTGACAGTTTCACTGTTTCTGCCTAGATTTAGAGATATTTTTTGCTATTTTCCGTTTTTAAATTCAATTAATCCACCTGAGACATGTTTACCGAATACGAGATAGAGACAATGATCGAATTACCTGAAGTCCTTACGGCCACTCAGGCTTTGAAAAAGGATTTTTGTAGAACAGAAGCACCGTATCTCGAAATCAGTGATCATGACTTTTTCTCACTCATCATGATGGCGCCTACTTTGGGTATCGCTTTGGCGGATGGAAGTGTGAGTCTTTTTGAGGAAATAGCCTTGAATAAGAAAGCTCGAAAACTCTCTAAAGGTGGATATTTTATGAAAAAAGATCCGGTGGTTTACGCTATGAAATTCTTGTTGAAGAAGTATGATATTTGGTCGGATAAGTTTTTCAATGTACTAATAATAGCTATGCACACATCTTTCAATATGGAAAAACTAGAGAAAGCTGTGTTTGATGAGTCTCGTGAGGTAGAGTACGGAGAGTATAAAAAAGAGGTTTTGAATATGCCATATATCTTGATAAGGTTTATTGCGAGTTTCTTTTTGGAAAATGATGAAGAGATTATCAGTACCAATAGATACATAGATCGCAATGAATATTTGCAAATGCTTAAAATAGGAGAGCAGTTGGGTTTGAATAAGCTACCTGTCTTTCATATGTTCATGTTGACATTTGATCAAAAAGCTTAACAGGTTTATCATAATTCATTTCATAATACGTTCTGCACCTTGTGAAGCAATACCTTTTTTACATTGTATTTCTTTTTATGCTTATGATAGTCTCTTGTAAAGGAGATTCATCGAAGGAAGCTCAACTATCTGAGGAAATCCGCATTCAGGCTTATATAGATAGTCTTGCACTAGATATAAGTGCAGACGCTGATGGCTTATTTGCCTATCCTGTGATACTCAATCCCGGAGGAAAAACGCAATTAGAGGGGGATGTGTTGAAGCTCTATTTTAAAATGGATGTATTGGGTGGAGGAACAGTTGATGTTCAAGATTCCTTAGATACAGACTCATTGGTTGTGAAGCAAGGGGCTAATGCGATTTATCCTATTGGTTTGGATTTGGCGCTTGCTTATATGCGTGAGGGTGAAAAGTGGTCTTTTATTATTCCATCTAAACTGGGTTTTGGTGATTTCTCTTTTTCTACCTTGATACCCGAAAATGCCATACTGCTAGTAGATATCGAGCTCCTTACCATTCAAAGTGAAGATGATATTCTAAATCGTGAAATTGTAGCTATTGGTAATTATGTTGATTCAGAAAATCTTAGAGATACAGCGATCTATCCCTTAAATCAACCAGATTTTTTACCAAATGGAATGGTAGTCAAACGCATAAAAAGCAGCGAAGGAAGTCAATTGGGAACAGCAGAACTTGCTGAGGCTATTTATGATGGTTATTTCTTAGACGGAACAGTTTTCGACCGTGCGGCAGCAGGAGCACCTTTTCAGTTTAGCTATGGCGAGTCATTGTTGAACACTGGTTTTCAACTCACCATCGACAGAATGCGAAAGGGAGAGCGTTTTCTCACCATCATTCCATCATATTTAGCTTATAAAGAAAGTGCGCAAGTAATTCCCTCTTTTCTCACAGAGGAGATGATTACGAGAAAAATAGTGCCGCCATATGTGGCGAAAGTACCACCCTATAGATCTGTTGTGTTCCAAATTGAACTGATTCAAGCTAATTGATTGAATTTATAAGTATTTTTAGACTGTCAAAATAGGTCAATGAATTGTGCGTAGGTTCCTTTTTTATATTAGTCTTGTCATCCTTGGTATTCAATGGACAGCTGCACAGTCCAATGATATCTACCGTATGTATGATATTTATAGAAATCCCTTTAGGGTTTTTGTGAATAATATATCATGGACGCTCACAACTGGATATGCTGCTACTAATTATAAACATGACCTTGCTGGCTTCTACTTCTATCAAGATGCTCAGAATCAATTTATTCTGAACAATCAAAGTGAATTGGGTTCGATATTCGCTGGTTATCAAAATTGGATGAGCAACGCTATACCAGGGCAACCTGTAATTGTTGAAAATCAATTTGATGTGCCATATGAGTATCTGCAAAACCCGGTGAACAATCCAGTGTTGCTGAATCAACAATTCTTAGCGGATGCTGATACCTTAGGACTTTCATTTTCATCTTTGGCATCTACCATTCCTGTTTTAGCTTCTATTCATTATGATTGGAAGGATTTTAGGTTTGGATTTGGATTTCAATATGAGAAACATTTTATGCGTCCGTTGAAGCCCTCTGTGCTTTCCGAGACCATTCGTCCATATGAACCTACTTTTAAGTCTACACATTATACTAAGTGGTTTGGAGTAATTGGTTATCGTTTTTATGAATATTGGAATTTTTCTTTTGTAGCCGAAGCGCAAATAGGTCGAGCTAAACCAGGTCCACAAATCAATTCGTCTGCATTAGGTATTGGGCAAAAATTTTTCGCAAATCTTGGGGTGAGTATAGAAAACAATCTATCTGAATATGTCCGGATAATCTTCCGACCCAGTTATGACATCAAGAGCTATGTCATTAATCTACCCGATGCCTCCAGTATAAGGCATAAAAATTCCGCGTTTATGTTTCAAGTCGGATTGAGTGTCAATATCCCAGAAATACCAAGATCGCCAATGAAGAGTGACCATGTACAATTGAAGCATGTTATAACTGATCCTGCGACCGGCAGATTGATGGAAGTAAGGGGTCAACCGATGTGGAAAAAACAGAATCCGAAGGTGGGTGAAAACCATCGTAGATTATGGAGATATAAACTCAAGAATAGACGTAAAATTGACCCGTATTAACCGCGTTTCACGGGGAAAAAATGATTAAATTACAGAGTATTTTTTAAGATCAATATTTAACCCTTTTTCATGTCAGACGATATTGAAAATCTACCCGAAGAACAGTCTAGTAACTATCCGGGACAGAACATCATTCCAATAAACATAGAAGATGAAATGCGTGGCGCTTACATTGATTATTCAATGTCTGTCATCATTTCCAGAGCCCTCCCAGATGTAAGGGACGGACTCAAGCCAGTTCACAGACGTATTCTTTATGGAATGCTCGAGCTAGGTGTTAACTACAATAAGGCACATAAGAAATCTGCCAGAATTGTTGGTGAGGTTCTTGGTAAATATCACCCACATGGTGATACTGCAGTTTACGATACAATGGTACGTATGGCACAACCATGGTCCCTTCGGTATTTGCTTGTAGATGGCCAGGGTAACTTTGGATCTGTAGATGGTGATTCTCCAGCTGCAATGCGATATACCGAGGCACGTTTGAAGCGAATAGCGGAGGAGATGCTTTCGGATATCAACAAAAACACAGTTGATTTCGTGCCCAACTTTGACGACAGTCTAAAGGAGCCCTCTGTACTTCCAGGAAAGCTGCCAAACTTACTTTTAAATGGTGCAAGTGGTATTGCTGTGGGTATGGCTACCAATATGGCACCACATAATTTATCAGAAGTAGTAGATGGGACTATAGCATATATAGAAAACAATGATATTACCATTGAGGAACTTACTCGGCATATAAAGGCACCTGATTTTCCAACAGGGGCAATTATTTACGGGTATCAAGGAGTACGTTCAGCATTTGAAACTGGTCGTGGAAGGGTAGTTATACGAGCTAAAGCGGAGATCGAAGTGATGAAATCAGGCCGTGAGCAAATTATTGTAACGGAAATTCCATACATGGTCAACAAAGCTTCAATGATCGAGAAGACTGCTGCTCTGATCAATGAAAAGAAAATAGAAGGTATTTCCGATATAAGAGATGAGTCGGATAGAGATGGGATGCGTATCGTTTATGAGTTGAAAAGAGACACCATTCCAAATGTTGTTCTAAACAATCTTTATAAGCAAACTCAGCTTCAGTCTTCTTTCAGTGTAAATAACGTTGCGCTAGTTGGTGGACGTCCAAAAACACTGAATCTTAAGGATTTAATTAAGTATTATGTTGAGCATAGACACGTAATTGTTGTTCGCAGAACAGAGTACGAACTTGAGGAGGCAGAGAAACGAGCTCATATCCTTCAAGGTTATTTGATTGCTTTGGATAATCTTGATGCGGTGATTGCGTTAATTAGAAGTTCAAGAGATCCTGAAATAGCCAAACAAGGTTTAATTGAGAAATTTAGCCTTAGCGATATTCAAGCAAGGGCAATTCTTGAAATGAGGTTGCAGCGACTTACTGGTCTGGAGAGAGAAAAGATCGAGAAGGAATACGCGGAAATCATGACTTTGATTGAAGAGTTGAAATCAATTCTAGCTGACGAAGGCAAGCGAATGGATATCATCAAGAATGAACTCGTAGAAGTAAAGGACAGATATGGTGATGAACGAAGAACTTACATAGAGCATGCTGCAGATGAGTTCACCGCTGAAGATATGATTCCTGATGATGAAATGGTACTTACGATTTCCAAAGAGGGTTATATCAAAAGAACACCATTGATAGAGTATCGTACGCAAAATAGAGGAGGAGTAGGTTCGAAGGCGGTTACTTTCAAGAATGATGACTACACAGAGCATCTTTTTGTAGCTACGAACCACAACTACTTACTTATCTTCACAGAGTTTGGAAAAGTGTTTTGGCACAAGGTATGGGCTATTCCTGAAGGCAGCAAAACCGCTAAAGGAAGAGCAATTCAAAATCTTATCAATATAGATGCGGCGGACAAGGTACGTGCGGTTATCAATGTGCTGAATCTTGATGATCCTGATTACATCAACAACAACTTCTTGGTGATGTGTACCCAGAATGGAACAATCAAAAAGACCTCTTTGGAGGCATACAGTCGTCCGAGACAAAATGGTATCAATGCGATTACTATCAATGAGGGGGATAGACTATTGAATGTGAAGTTGACCAATGGTGATAATAATGTCATCATAGCATCAAATAGTGGTAATGCGATCAATTTCCATGAGTCAGATGTACGTCCAATGGGTCGTATGGCTGCAGGGGTTCGAGGAATACGTCTGAAAGAAGGAGAATTCGTCGTTGGCATGGTCTGTGTTGAGCAGAAGAATGCTCCACAGCTTTTGGTTGTATCAGCCAATGGTTATGGAAAACGTTCGGAGCTTGATGATTATCGTATCACTAAGCGAGGAGGAAAAGGCGTCAAGACTATGAGCATTACCGAGAAAACTGGAGCTTTGGTTTCGATCAAGGATGTTGAGGAAAATGATCATTTGATGATTATCAATAAATCAGGTATTGCGATAAGAACTGAGGTAAGTAGCCTAAGGATTATGGGAAGAGCTACTCAGGGCGTACGCTTGATTAAATTGAATGATAAAGATTCCATCTCTGCTGTAGAAAAAATCTCTAATCTTGAGGTTGAAGAAATAATTGAAGGAGAGACTGATATTGAACAAACACCTCCAAGTAGCGAAACTACAAGTGGTGATACTACTGAAGAAAAATTAGATTAACATTAACTAAACAACAACTGAAAGATATGAAACGTACCTACATGATCGCGTTGGCCATAGTAGTGAGCTTTGCTAGTTTTGCTCAAAAGAAGCCCAAGATTAATAATGCCAACAAAGCCAGAGAAAATGGTGATTTAGCTGAAGCCAAATCAATTATTGATGATGCAGCAGTATTTGAAAAAGTAAAAGATGATGGTAAGACTTGGTATTACCGAGGACTGATATACGCCACCATAGATACAACGTCTAATGAGCAATATTCAAATCTTAGCAAGAATGCCTTGGAAGAGGCAATGATTTCTTTTAGGAAAGCCGATGAAATTGATCCAGATGGAAAGAATTATTATGTCACTGATGCTTTGGGATTTCCAATGCTAAAAGGTCAGCAGATAGATAGTTACTATTCTTATTATTATAATAAAGCAGTAGAGAAATTTCAAGCAAAGCAATTTGAAGAAGCCGTAAAAGCCTTTGAAAGCGCTTATTTTATCATACCAGAGGACACAAATGCATATGTAAATGCTGCATACGCTGCTCACAATGGTGAATTATATGATTTAGCTAAGAAAAACTATCGCTTGGCTATTGATAATGGAGCTACTAGTAAGGATTTATATTACAACTATGTTTCGATTCTTACCACTCAAGACGACAAAGAAGGAGCTTTATTGTTAATCGCTGAAGCTTTGGGCAAATACCCAACTGATGGTGCATTGTCTAAAAATAAAATCAATCTTTTGATTGAATTGAAAAGGGTAGATGAGGCTAAGCAAGATTTGTTAACAGCTATAGCAGATGAGCCTGATAATCCTAATTTACTTTTCACATTAGCTGTAATCTATGAAGAAACTGGTGAATCTGAGAAGTCTATACAAGCTTATAAGGATGCTTTGAAAGTTGACCCAAATCATTATGAGTCTAACTTTAACTATGGTGTAGTACTAATCAATACCGCCAACGAAGTAATCAAAGAAAGTAATGCGCTTGGTATCTCTAAAGCAGACTTAAAGAAGGCAGATCAATTAGAGCCAGTTATCAAAGAAAAATTAAAGATTGCTCTTCCTCAGTGGGAAAAGGTACATGAAGTTCGTCCAACAGATAAAACCGCAATGGAGACCTTGGCTTATATCTATACACAGTTGAAAATGTATGATAAGGCAGAAGCTATGAGAGCTAAACTTGAAAAGTAAGGTTTTTCAGACAGCTCAAATGAAAAACAGCGATGAAAATAATCTCATCGCTGTTTTTTTTGGTACTCCTTAAAACAAAAAAACCTTACCATATGATAAGGTTTTATGTGGGCCCACCTGGAATCGAACCAGGCACCTACTGATTATGAGTCAGTTGCTCTAACCGAATGAGCTATAGGCCCTACAGTTTTTTGTTATCCGAGATGTGAGCTCGAACCAATGCTTTCTTGCTTTCGACTTGACGCACTGTGCAAATACAACCCTGAGGCTGTCTTTGTTTTGAAGGTGCAATATTAGATATTTGCCGCTAATTAAACAACCCGTGAAGTATAGTCTCTCTCAATTAGATACAATAATTTTTGATCTTGGTGAAGTCATCGTAGACTTAGACGCAAATGCAGTGATTTCGGCATTTAAAAAACTAACCGGACCACAGGTGATTAATTTCAAATCTGTCTTGATCGGCTCCTCTGCTTTATATGATTATGAGACAGGGGTTATCACTAAATCTCAGTTTGTAAATCAAATAAATCGAGAAATGGGCACGCTGATCTCACTAGGTGATTTTGAAAAGGCATGGAATTTAATGATCAAGACCATACCTCGTGAGCGTTTGGAGTTAATGGAACGTCTCAAAAACACACATCGTGTACTCATATTGAGCAATACCAATTGTATGCATGAAGATAGGTTTGACGCGATGGTAGAAGAATTGACAGGTCAAAAGATGTCTCATTTCTCTCATGCCGCTTATTACTCGCATACAATAGGCAAACGAAAACCTAATATGGATATCTATGAGTATATCATAGAAGACCAAAAACTAAATCCTTCAAAAGCCCTCTTTTTGGATGATAAAATGGAGAATATTGAGGCTGCTAGAAGGGCAGGCTTGAAAGCCGAGCAGGTATTGAAACCAGATGATATTTTCTCAATAATTTCTTTATGAGCGAACAGCAAAAACAAATACTTATTCATGGAGGCTTGTTCCTAGTCACGCTCATTGTGACGACACTAGCAGGTACTGAATGGATGCTGGCGAAGTATTTGCTATGGGTGGACGAAAATGCTCTAATGGGGTGGAGTGATTTTCTGAGAGGATTTGAGTTTTCAATTCCGTTTCTACTCATCTTGACTTTTCATGAGTTTGGTCATTATTTCATGGCGAAATATCACAAAATTGGTGTTTCATTGCCTTATTACATTCCTATGTGGTTAGGGTTTATATTAATGCCAACCTTCGGTACCATGGGTGCTTTCATTCGAATAAAGGATCCCATATATACCCTAAAGCATTATTTTGATATTGGAATAGCTGGTCCTTTAGCTGGATTTGTGATTGCCATAGTCGTGATATGGATGGGATTTGCCAACCTACCAGAGCCAGAATATATCTTCCAAGTGCATCCAGAATATGAGCAGTACGGGCTTGATTATGCTGATTACGTATATCAAAATGATGAAACCACATCTTTTAGATTTGGTGATAATTTGATCTTTTCATTTTTCAAAAAACATGTAGCGGATCCGAGTCGTCTGCCGAATGAAAACGAAATGATTCATTATCCTATGATACTTGCCGGTTATCTGGCTTTGTTTTTTACTGCATTGAATCTCCTGCCGATCGGTCAACTAGATGGTGGGCACATTCTATTTGGTCTTCTAGGACCGGAGCGACATGAAAAAGTATCTAAAATACTGTTCAGCGCATTTATTTTCTATGCGGGATTGGGCTTAGTAACGGTCAATGATTTGGTTGACTTAAGTTTAGAAAGCTTATTGCAATTCTTGCTTGTGGTTGTTGCCTATTTGTATTTTTTACAATTTGCAGCCACTTCACTCTTCAAATCTCGACAGGATAGGTGGGTGTTTGCAGCAGCAATATTCGGTGCTCAATTTATCCTGAGCCATCTGCTGGGCTGGCAAGGGTATAGTGGCTGGTTGCTTTTTGCTTTGATTTTAGGCCGCTTCGTTGGCATCAAACATCCTCCGGTTTACGATACAACCCCGCTCACTAATGAGAGAAAGATACTCGGTTGGATTGCATTGTTGATATTCGTCCTCTGCTTCAGTCCTGAGCCTTTTGTAATTGGATAACTATCTTTTGATCAACCTAGTTGTTTCAGTGTGATCCAAGTCTTGTACCGAAATTATATAGGTACCAGCATTCAATGCTTCGAGATCGATTCTGATCAAAGCTGAATCTGATCTATACGTCATTAAAACACGACCAGAGAGATCCATCACCTTTATTTTAGAATTTATTCCAGCATTTACTGTGATGAAATCTGATGCCGGATTAGGGTATACGTCGAAAATTGAATGATTATTAACCAGTAGCGGGACAAAAGAAGCACTCTTGGTAGTTTTTGCAAAAGCACAACTCGTGTAGACCATAAGATCAATTGACACATCTTCATTTTCTGCTAAATAAATGACTGGGTTTTCTTCAGTGGATGCTAGACTGTCATTAACATACCATTCATAGGCAATGCTTTCTGATGTTTTATTCGTCAAGGTAATACTCGAGTTGGTAGCATCAAGCGATATGTCAAAATCAGCAATTAAGCTTTCGGAGATTGATTCTATTTCGTACTGAACAGGAAATGTGTAGAATACATTTCCATCCTCATCTAGAATTTTACAACGAAACACATAATCTGAGCTCAAATCCGTAGGAGTTACAATCAGCAATGAATCCTTTGCTCCAATTATTTGAGGACTGTCGTTTAGAGTGCCATATGCTTTGTTGTAAAATCTTTCCCACTGGTAGGTGAGTGCCTTTCCGTTTACGCCAATATTGAATCGCGCTCCTCCTGTACTGCATTCCGACTGATCCTGAGGATGGTTGACAATTGGGTCTTCTTTCAAATCCAGCTTGAGAATAAAAAGACCATTATTCATATCCGAAACAAGGATATTTCCACTTGCGAAATATGGATAATTACTCCATGTACCACCGTAATTAATGTTGTTCGCATCAGGATAGGTATCGAAATAGGCGCGTTCTCGGAGTTTTCCCTCAGCGATTTTATCCATGTCCAATACTCTTAAACCGCTTTGGTAGTTTGATTCAAAAACTAAATTCTGATGTGTATAGAGATTGTGATCCACAGATGTAACATTATTGAAGTATTCTCCAATGAGTATCGGGTTTTCAAGATCTGAAAGTTCCCAAATCAATGTGCGGGCGTGCTTACCACCACCTCTTATTTCATCCAATTCATCGTTCATAAGGAAATACTTATGATCTTCAGATAACCAACCTTGATGCGCATATTCTACATTATCATATGTCTTTCGTCCAACTATGGCCATGTTATTCTTATCTTCTACATCTACAATGGTGAAAGTATCTTCATTAGAATTGAAACAAATCTCTTTACCCATATATCTGGAATCACTTCCTTTATACGTGACACATTGTGCATCATGTGTGTATCCGTCGGCAGAAAAGCAACCGATGAATTTTGGTGATTTTGGTACGCGGATGTCTACGACATGAAGACCGCCAGCACATGCTTGTCGAGAGCCTACGATATAAGCAAAGCCTGTACTTTCATTAATCACAACATTATGAGCTGAACCGATCTCAGTGTATAGAAAATCATGCTCAAAGCTGGCAGGTGTATCTCCGTTTTCGCTTCTGAGTTTTGTGAGGTCAAAAACCTGCATACCATGGTTGTCATTGAGGTCACTTACTATGAAAGCATGATTCTTGTATACTTTAATATCTCGCCATGTTGACTTACCGTGTAAGATTCTTGAGTTTCTGCTTCCTTCAGATTCGTTGAGTTTTCCAATAAGTTTGGGATTGGTAGGAGTAGATATGTCTATGAAAGCTACACCATCCTTGAGGCCAACTATGGCATATTCCTTATTATTGGAAGGATCAGTCCATCCCCAAATATCATTAAGATAATATCCACCAAGCTCTACTGCATTAAGCTCATCCGGACTTAGATGACCCATGAGTGTAATTTGATTGCAGGGATAAAGGCCATCAGCTAAGCCAGACACACACGGAGATTGAGCAGTAGCATATAGAAAAGAGAGACTGATAAAGAATGTTAATATTTGCTTCATAGTTTCAATCGTTTAAATATTGATCGAAACCGCCGATCAGTGACCGAACATGAGTGAACTCATGTTGTGTAAGGTATTTTTTTGCTTGTCCGCTGCGTTTGCCGCTTTTACAGTGAACGATTATTTCCTTCTTTTTAAACTCTAAGAGTTGATTGAGCTCTTCAGGAATTGAATTGAGTGGAATATTGAGTGCGCCTATATTTTTTTCCTCATATTCCCATTCCTCGCGAACGTCAATGATGACTAATTTTTCTCCAGAGTTAAGGCGCTCTCTTAGTTCTTTAGGGCTGATATCATTCATTTCTGGATGATGAGTTTTTGGGTAGTTATTTTATTAGGGTGCCCAAATTTAATAAGATAGATTCCATTTTTAAGAGTGCTAAGATTGTGGCTTTCCATATATGCAGCTTTATATACCAGTTCACCAGAAAGGTTGTATATGTTCAGAGAACGATAATCTCCATCAATAGAAATTATTCCATCAGTAGGGTTAGGGAAGACATGTAATTCTTTCAGTAATGGTTTTACTGGTAATAAGCTGAAAGCTGTATCTGCTCCAAATACAGGTCTAATCATAATGGCACCTTTTAAACGGGTATTTTGTACCCAAGCTCCATCTACGTTTGTATAGATATTCTCGCTTGCTAAGGGGTTGTTTCTGTCAAAGCCAATCCCAATATAATTATCGGTGAATTGCTGATAACCAATGTAAATGCTGTCTCTAGTGAACACAGGAGAGTTTAGTTTGATCCGTTCAAAAGCATTTAGCCCATCAGGTGCTTTGATGGTGTATGTCTGTCTTCGTCTGAGTCTACTGTCTTGTAGTTGATCCCAAACCATCAAATCAACTGAACTACCTGCCGATTCTGGCGCTATACTAGGGAAATAAATATCAAGATGTGTAAGTGTGTCAGGTTGATCAAGTACGAATTTGACTGCAACTTGGCCTCTGAGGAGATTGATAGCCACTGCAAATTCAGCTGAACCGTCATCATAGGCATAATGATCTTGCAGTAGGTACTGGGTTTTTATCTCATCGTTGATAGAAAGATCTACTGGTAAGAAGACCGTATCTGTGCCATTGACCTCCTCGAAGAGGAATTTATCATTGGTCAAATAATAGAAAGATGACTCTAATACCAAGCTGTCACTTTGATTAGGTGGTGTTGAAATATTGAAAGTTTCAGGGCTTGTTATTGAGCGATATTCCAAAGGTTTTAAACCTCCTTGGCCTCCATTTCCCAAGTTGATTGAGTCCAATGTGACTTGATTCGTTAGGTCTCTGAGCGTATAGAAATATTCTAGTGGGTGACCAACGGCAGTTGCCCCATCCAGATTGACAGCAAGAACTGATTGCTGGGTCAAGTTACGAGTGGGGTTGGTGAAAAAATGTTCAGATGGAATCTCGAAATATGGTGAGAAAAGGAGAGATGGGCTTCCTGAAAGTGTCCGATCAAAATGTGAGACATCTGAACGAGATCTATTTTCGTTTAGATAGATATAGTCTAAATGCCACGTATCAAAAGGACCCTTTTGGCTACTATAGCTTACAAATTTGAATTGAAAATTATCGAAGAAATAGGACGGACTATCAAGCGGTATAAGGACTTGTTCAAATTGCTCTGAGACGTTTTCTTCACCACCGATTTGTGACCATTTGATGTCCCAAACTGGGGTACTATTGTCATTAATATCATCTGAAAGCCTATTAAAATAGAGCACAAGTGAATCGTTTTTGTCTGGTATTTCGCCATTTCCCTTTGCTTGCCAATAGAAACTCAGAAAAGTCGTAGACCTTTTTTCCATAGCCACATTTAAAAGGTCAATCTGTTGGGAAACAAGGCTATCTCCAGCTCCATTAAAGCCGCTTGCTATATCATGAGCCAGTCCATTTAACTTCAGTCCATCGAAGGTGGCTACTTTGTAGGAAGGTGGGTTTTGACCTAAGGTTGCATTGATAAAAACATCTGATCCATTCACCCATCTTAGGGTGTCTGGAGTAGTGCTTTCAGAAGTAGAAAAATCCTCCCAGAAAGGCAGACTCAAACTGGTTTTGAGCTGAGTGGTTTGTTTTTGTTTCTGCTGATTTAAGGGATAGATTTTAAACTGGGCATGACAGTATAACCCTATGAAAACTCCTAAAATATAAAGGATTGACTTATTCACTATCTATCGAGTAGCGTAGGATTGTTGTTCAATGAGTCAGGACTAAAGATCCAAAGATCAACTCTTTGCCCGAGGCGCATGCTTGTGCCTTGTGTCGGATATTGCTGATAAATCGCACCTGGAGACACGGCCTCATATACGATTTCGATTGTTCCTTCTTCCAATTCTTCCTCAATAGCGGCTTTTCCTTCTTTTTCGTATGTCATTTTTCCGATTTTAAGACCCGATCCCAATATAGCAAACTGAGCACTTTCCAAATCCAAACCAAGCAGGTTAGGAGAGGATAAAGACTGCTGACCTAATCCATCACCAACTACAATATCAATAACGGAACCTTTAGGGATTTTAGTGCCTTCTTCGATGTTGCGACCATCCATTTTTTGCTCAAGGATATAATTCAGCGCCAAATCAGCAACGTATTCAATCTCGCCAAGTCTTAAATCATAGGTTTTGAGAACCAAATGGGCATTTTTAACAGAGCCTTTCACGAGTTTTGGCATTCGCACCAGCGGAGCGTTCTCTGCATTTAAGGTCACATAGATCTTGCGATTCTCTTTCACCTTGTCATTGGCGGCTGGGAATTGCTTAAGAACTGATAAGGGAGGCAAATCCGCTGAAAAGCCAGAATCAGCTGTCACCTCATAGCGCAAGTCCCTTTCATTCAAAAACTCATCGAGATCAGCTGATAGCAATCCTTCTACATTCGGAACGGTGATGGTTTCACCATGATTGGTACTTGCGGGTAAATAGATATAAAAAAAAGCAGTCACTAATACTGTGATTAGGCCACCGACTATAAGAAGGTGTAGTAATAAATCTTTCCAGGAATTGATTTTAAAAAACGCCATAGTGCGATTTAGAGATAGGAATTACTAAAGTCTTTCGAAGATAAACAAACTAGAAATGCCATTACAGTTGAGCTGATTTTTTGGCAAAGCCAAATGATATAATTCGGTCTATAAAATCGTAAGGTCTCATATTGCTCAACGCAGCTTGATGAAAAATCGCAGTGGCAGGAGTCATGCCGGGTAGCGAATTGATCTCAATAACCACCGTTTCGACCCGATCTTTGAACACTCTTACAAAGGCATCAATTCTACAGTATCCCACAACGCCGATCAGTCTTGCTGTAGTTTCTAGTGTTTGCTTAACTGAACTAGAAATCCGTTCATATTCTTTTTGAGAATCTCCGAATCTAGCAGGAGTGATGTTTTGGCCTTCACCTGCTAAGAATTTCTCTTCTAAGGACAGCACTTCGCCACTTGCCAATGCCTCCGATGGTTCAAAAACAAGATATTGAAGAGTGCCATTTTCATCGAAGGAAGTGAGCATTCCCCCAGTGATCTCCATAAACTGATCTGCTGAATCGGCACTTATCAATGTTTCCACGAGAAAGTATGACTTCCTTGGAAACTCTTCGTTGGCTTTCAACTTTAGAGTTACCATTGGATCTTTAGGAAATTCTTCCGACTCACGAAACATCATTTTGGCGAAAGCCTCCAATTCTTCTTGGGTCTTGATTTTCTTGACAGCTGACGAACAGCCATCGTCTACGGGCTTTGCAATGATTGGAAAATGAAAGCGCTCCATGACTTCTTGAATGATAGCCTTTGGGTCGGCTACAAAGTCTTCCTCTTGCACGAGCATATGATCTGCCACCAAAATACCATTCTCTCTGAGGATTTTATTAGTATCGAACTTATTGATGGAAATCTGTGAACTTTCCACACCTGACCCATTGTAAGGTATGCCTCTGGCTTCCAAATGTGCCTGCACCGCACCATCTTCTCCAGGTCGTCCGTGCAGCGCAATGAAGGCAAAGTCCACCGCTTTGGCAAGTTGGTCATAATCCCATTTCTCTAGAATTGAAGTCTCACCAATTACAAAGTTCTTGATAATGGCCTCAGCACTTTGCCGTACTTCTGAGATTACTGGATGAACTGCTTGGTCTGGATGAAATACTTTCTCCTTGATATCGTCAGCATTGTCTTTGAGCATGACGTTTATTGGCAAGCGGTAAAGCAGATGCTCTGATTCGTCACCGGTCAAGAAAACTGGTATCGCCTGATATTTGGGCGATGATGAAAGCTTCTCGTAGATATTTCGGCCGCTTTCCACGCTAATGTGCCTTTCGGATGAAAATCCGCCCATTATCACTGCCACTTTAATTTTATCAGATTGCGAGGCTTGAGCGTTTTTGATACTCTTGGTAAGTGATTCTTTGAGTGCGTTCAGTTGGAAAAGTTGCTTTCCACTTTGGATTCTGGCCTCAATACTTTTGCTGATGATATAAGTAAGGAACTGCGAAGGATTGAGCCCAATCTCAGCAGCTTGATGAAAGAAAAATGAAGACGGCAACATACCACTGGTGGTATTTGGGTCATTTAAGAAAATGCTTCCATCTTCTGTGAAAAAGCCATCCAGTCGGGCATAAACCTGACTATGAAGTGCAGTGTAAAGTTTCTCGGCACTTTTCCGAATTCTATTTATGTCCACAATTGGGAGATCAATAGGGGTAACTTTTCGACTAATACCAGGCAGGTATTTCGATCGATAGTCAAAGAGTTGAGAGCTTTTCCGGATCTCAGTAGGAGGCAAGGCTAGTGGTTGACCGTTTTCATCCTCGATCACGATACAAGAAAACTCCTTGCCTTTGATAAAAGACTCGACCAATATGGCTGATTCTCCATTGGTGGACTCCAATGACCAGCTTTCGGCATTGCTGCTATCTAGATGCTCCCAAAGATCTTCTGGATGATGAATCTGCTCCCCATCTAGCAACACGGGGAATCCTAAGCCCTCACGAATATCTGTGAAAGAAACAAGGAAAGCGCGTTTCTCAGCATCGCTTTTTGCACGCCAAGCACTACCAATAATAACTTCCCTGAAAAATGACTTATTAATACCACTAGAAAGTTCTTCGTGATCTTTAGCTATGGTCACACCAATAGACGAGCCTTGATGTGGTGCTTTTACGACTACTGGATATTCAAATTTAGATTCGATCTGTGCAACAATGGGAGAAGGGTCTTTTACCCAATTCTTACGATTGATATGCACAAAGTCAGGTGTTTCAAATCCTGCAGTTGCTAATACTTGTTTCTGTATTTCTTTATCAATTCCAATACTACTAGGTAGGATGCCAGCTCCGGAATATGGAACACTATACCATTCGAGGATACCTTGTATGTTGCCATCTTCTCCAAAAGGTCCATGGAGTGTTAAGAATGCAAAATCCATCAAAGATGAAAACTCTGATGGTGATATTCGCTTACCAATCGCCGCTATGCTTTCTTCTATTTGCTCAGGGTTTTGGGCAATTGACTCAGCATAGATTTGAAAGAAGTGCTTTCTAGATGTTTGAAAGCGGGCTCCTGGATAAAAGTCTCTTACGGTGCCTTTGTAAAGGTATTGCCAATCGAGAAGTATGAAATTACCAAGACTATCTACGAAAATGGGAACAGGAGTAAAGAGCTCTTTATTCAGGTTGTCATATACTGTACGCCCTCCAGCAAATGAGATTTCCCTTTCGCGCGATTGTCCTCCAAAAAATATTCCTACATTCATACGAGGTAAAATTAAGTCAATTAGCAGGACCTAGCGCCTGATGAATAATCTTTTGATTTGATTCAAATTGTTTTCTCCCGTTACCTGAATCAGGTAAAAACCGCTTTGGGAGGGTGCCTCAAATTCCAATGTCTGATTGATACTGTTTGGATAAGGTCGATCAAATATGATATGTCCACTCATATCCATAATTCTGACCTGAATCGTCTGCTTGCGCTCTAGATTTAATGCCAAGTTGAAGGTTCTAAATGCAGGGTTGGGGTAGAGCTGAACAGGGATATCGAATGCGGGCTGATCAGGATCATTTGTGGTAAGTACATCTATATTATCAATATAGAGGTGATTTCCATTACCATTTGAGATTACAAATGCTATTCTTAACTCAGGCCAAGTCATGTGTTCAGTGATATCTAGGAAGAAGGTTTTCCAATCAAGCTCATCTGGTACCCAAGCTCCGCTACTCAAAGCTGTAGCAAGCTGATCTGCATTCAGACTCAGCAACTCTATATCAAATGTTTTACCGCAGTTCACAGAAAGCAAGACTTTCAAATTGTCATTGTAACCCAAACGTTGACCATAGGAATAATCAAATCGTATTGCTCCCTTTCGGTAATTTCCTGTGAGGATAATAGGTGAAACTAAGTAGCTCGAAGCAATGGTATCGTTGTTGAAGCTATTGCTTCTAAGTACTTGATTACCAGATAGATTTATATTTTCAAAAAGTAGGGTTTGATTCGGATTGGCAATGGTCCAAATATTATTTTCAAAATCCTCACGGATAGGCATGGGTTCCTGTATATCGATTACTTGACTTTGAAATTCATAAAAATTATTGCCTAAAAATTGGTCCTCACCGCCGTTAATACCAGTTATGTTTATCTGGATTTCATTGAAACCATTGATGATATTCTTACTAATATTCAGCGGTAAACTTTGGGTTTTACCCGATGTGATGTTTAAGTCTGAGAGTTCGAACACTTCTTCCAGATTGTTGACTTTGACCGATAGGTTGATTGACTTTATGGATTCAAAACCAAAGTTTTTGATATCTACGATTGGTCGGGCATACGCTTCGCAAGAGACTACAGGAAGGTCTTCGACTGATTTAATACCTGCATCATTGGATAGTAGATTGGCTGAAGTAACTCTGATATCATCAAGATAGATATTATTGCCACCAGCATTTACACCCATAAAACCGATTTTGACTTGATCCATGCCGGCATATTGGGTGATGTTAAGATTAATATTGTCCCAATCTGTAGGTCCTGTAGGTATAAAGTATGATGCGCTTGCGCCTCTTGTAGCTAGACTTAGTCCATACCTCTCAAAAATGATATTTTGCTTCTTGAAGCTTGAACCACAATCCGTTGAGACTATTACAATCAGTCCATCTTTTTCTTGAGCTGATCCTGCTGCATAAGCATAATCGAACTCGAGTTGAGCTGAAGTTAGTGCGGAGAGGTCCAATGTATTTGTAACCAGGATATCGCGATATCCAAAATTAGCTTCTTGGTCGTAAAATGGGAGGAAGGCTGCTTTGTTATCAGTGGTTTCATTCGTCGCTATACCGGTTTGCCAATAAGATGTGGCACCATTCTCCATGTAATTGGATAAAGTGAGACCGCTGGAGAAATCTATAAAATAGGGTGCCACTTCGCTTTCCACCGGAGTGATTGTTATGGACTTAATATTATTCTTACGGTTTTGATCATCAGTTCCATTTACCTTGATGATTTCAAAACCAATAACATCACCCATCGAAGCATTCAACATTACGGATTCAAATGAAATCACCGTCTTTTCACTTGGCGTTAAATTGGCATTTACTTGCTTAGAATCTATCAAATCGCCATTGACATAAAAAGCAACTTCAAAATTGCTAACAGCATTCGTTCCATAATTCCTCAGCTCCACGCTTGCTGTCTGATCTATCTCGCAGGCAGCTTGAGTCGGTGAAATGATGGATCTTATACCCATATCATTGGCTACCATCACGGGCTCTAGAAGACCTGAGGAAGTTAGCAATGATGCTCGACGAGGACTTGACTCTAAGACCAATCGCATGCGTTCTTTCTGACATTGGGTAAACAGGTTCATACAGACATCATGCGTATAGTCCATGTAGTTCTGTATCATGTCAGGTGTGCCACATGTTGCTTTAGCAAGTGGGCATCCAGTGGTGGAGTTTTGCGCTTCTGGTGTATCATCGCAAAAGTCATCAAAGCCACATCCTCCGTCGCCCCAGATATGTTTTAGACCAAGATAGTGACCGATTTCATGCGTGGCAGTTCTTCCGTAACTATCAAAACTTCCAGTATTCTCATTTAAACCAACCCATTTGTAATCGAGCATCAAGCCATCGGTTGACTTGTAATTTTTGAGTTCAGAGCCGGCAATGCTGGAAAAAGGAAATTGTGCAGCACCAAGGTTGCCACTTGATAGGTCTGTAACGTAGATATTCAAATAGTAATCTTGATCCCAAAAGCTTTCTGATTTGAGCAAAATATCATCATTGATAGGGTCATAAACATCTCTTGAACCTCGTAGCCTTACAATGCCACTTGTTGGCAGGCCTTCAGGATCACGTAGAGCCATTACGAATTCTATTTCCGTATCTGCCGCTACAGCAAGAAAAGATTCTGGAGTTACTGATGCATCCGTATTTGTCCTTCGGAAGTCAGCGTTTAGGATGTCCAGTTGCTCAAGAATTTTCACGTCTGAAAGATTGCCTTCTCTTCCGATAGCCGTTCCAGTATGAATAATATGGAACACCACAGGTATTTTATAGATAGACTGTCTTTGAACACTATTAGAAGATCTGAAAGGTTGATTTTTCTCTTTTTTCAACCAATTTTCAAAGGACGTGCTTGATTCTGTTCGGTAAAGATTTGAAGCAAGTTGATTGGTTGCGCATCTTTCCTGAGCCATTCCCAAAAAGGAACTAAAAACTAGTAGCGTCAGAAAAGCTCCTCTCATATTCAATTTAGGGCATTAGGCAACCGCGCATTGGGATCATCTGGAGAAGTAAGATTGATAGCAATTACGCCCTTTATTTCAGGAACTTCTCGCTTGATCGCTTCTTCTACGCCTGCTTTGAGAGTCATTGCTGACATTGGGCAAGAGCCACAGCTACCCAGCATTTCGAGTTTCACAATTTGTTCGTCGGTCACTTCAAGTAGTTTAACATTCCCACCATCGGCCTCCAGATAAGGACGGATGGTGTCGAGCGCAACTTCTATTTTCTGCAATAATTCTTGATGGCTCATGAGTTAAACGGTTATTTCTACTTTTTTAGTCTTTTCTGCACCAGCATTTCTAATGGCTATACTTTGAGCGACTGCCTGTGCAAGATCATTGAAAGACTTGGCGCTAGCATCATCACGCAAAGCAGCAGGGTAGCCTGAGTCTCCACTTTCTCTGATACTTTGAACAATTGGAATCTGGCCAAGGAAATTCACTTTATGTTTTTCTGCTAAATTTTTACCCCCGTTTTCACCAAATATAAAATACTTATTGTTTGGCAACTCTTCAGGAGTGAAGTAAGCCATATTCTCGACAACACCCAGAACCGGCACATTGATTTGTGGCTGCATGAACATCTGAATTCCCTTTTGCGCGTCTGTTAAAGCCACTTTCTGAGGAGTCGTTACGACTATGGCACCCGTTACAGGTACGCTTTGGACAAGAGTTAAGTGGATATCGCTGGTACCTGGAGGTAGATCTATCAAAAGGTAATCCAGATCGCCCCATATAGTATCGCCTAAAAATTGTTTCAGTGCTGAGCTGGCCATTGGGCCTCTCCAAACAACGGCGTTTTCTGGTGGCGCTAAAAACCCGATAGACATCAACTTTACACCATACTGAGTGATCGGAAGGATTTTATTTTGTCCATCCACTTGAGTCACACCTGGTTGCTCATATTCACAATTGAACATGGTAGGTACAGATGGCCCAAAAATATCAGCATCTATCAAACCTACAGACGCACCAGATTTTGCAAGGGCTACTGCCAAATTAGCTGCTACAGTAGATTTACCGACTCCACCTTTTCCAGAAGAAACGGCTATGATGTTTTTAACTCCCGGAAGCATCGGACCCTTCTCGCGTATGGTCGTCACAGTGCTAGTCATTTCAATCTCGATTTTGATTGAATCGCCAAAATGCTTTTGAATGGCTTTTTCACAGTCTTTTCGGATCAGTTCCTTAAGTGGGCAAGCCGGTGTAGTCAGTACCACTGTAAAGCTGATTACATCACTAGCTGGCATCACATTTTGGATCATACCCAAGGTGACAAGGTCTTTTTTCAGATCGGGATCTTGAACCTCACTTAGCGCTTTTAAGATATTTTCCTTGTTGATTTCCATGTGTTTCCTTTGATGATGCAATGTTAATCAAGCTGTCTCGTACGACAAACTTAAACCTGTCTTGAATAAGGCAATAATGGAACAAATAGTTTTGAGTTGAGTAGATTTGCAGCTTTAAGAATCAGGTCGAAAAGTTTTTAATATTTTATGATTAGTCCCGCCACCATTGAGGAGATAAAGAACAAGATGGATATCGTGGAAGTGGTGGGCGATTTTGTCACCTTGAAGCGATCCGGCTCAAGCTACAAAGCATTAAGTCCTTTTACCACAGAAAAGACACCTTCGTTTTATGTGGTCCCATCTAAAGGCATCTTCAAAGATTTCAGTAGTGGAAAGGGTGGAGATGCCATCACGTTTATCATGGATGTGGATGGTTTGTCTTACGTAGAAGCTTTGAGGTTTCTAGCTAAAAAATATGGCATAGAGGTAATAGAAAATGAGCAATCAGATGAAGCCCAAGATGCTCAGAACAATCGCGAAGCGCTCTTTATTCTTATGGGTTTTGCCAAAGATTACTTCAAAAAAAACCTTCTTGAATCAGAAGAAGGTAAGTCAATTGGCCTTAGCTATTTTAAGGAACGCCAGGTAAGTGAGGCTTCTTTGGAGAAGTTCGAACTAGGCTATGCACTCAGTTCTTGGGATGGATTGATTAAAGAAGCCAGCCAGAAGGGCTATAGAAATGAGATGCTGGAGGAAGCAGGGCTCATCATATCCAAAGAAGAGGGCAAGGTCTACGATAGGTTTAGAAATAGAGTTGTATTCCCAATTCATAATGTCACCGGTAAAGTTGTGGCGTTTGGGGCAAGGATTCTTGTCAATGATAAGAAGCAACCAAAATATATCAATTCGCCAGAGACGGAGCTTTATCACAAAAGTAATGTGCTCTACGGCCTTTATCAGGCGAAGCAGGAAATCCGAAAATTAGATCGAGTATATCTGGTAGAAGGCTACACGGATGTGATTTCCATGCATCAGACTGGCATAGAGAACGTGGTTTCTTCATCTGGCACAGCATTGACAGAGGAACAAATAAAGATACTCAAAAGGTTTACCGAAAATGTTACTGTCATATTCGATGGTGATGCAGCTGGTATCAAAGCATCCATTCGTGGTATTGATATGTTGCTCAGCGGAGGGCTCAATGTGCGTGCGGTGGCTTTACCTGAAGGTGAAGACCCTGATAGCTATGCTAAGTTATTGGGATCCAGTGCGTTTTCCCATTTTATTGAAAGTGAATCTCAAGACATTATTCGTTTCAAAACCAAACTTTTCTTAGATGATGCACAAGGTGATCCTGTAAAGAAAGCATCTCTCATCAAGGATATCGTAAGGTCTATTACAAAGATAGATGATCCTGTGAAACGCACGGTTTATCTAAAGGAATGCAGTGATTTGCTAGATATCAATGAGTCAGTATTGGTAGCTGAGCAAAACAAAATATTGATTCAGGAGAATCGGGACAGAGGCGGTTTCAATAATGAGCCAACTTTTCTTACAACTCAAGATATCATTATCAGTCAGCCTCAGGAATTTGAGCAGTTTGATATTTTAAAAGTCATAGAATTACAGGAAAAGGAAAGCATAAGGGTACTTGTAAACTATGGTAAAATGCAGATTAAGAGTGCAGAAGTAGACGATCAGGAACTCATTGCTTACTTCATGAAAGAAGTAGAGGAGATCACTTTTATCAATCCTGTTTACAAAGAAATACTTGATGTATTCAAGGAAAAATTGAATGAGGGTGTCATTATTGACGGAACTTATTTGATAGAGAATGGTTCTGAAGAAATAAAGCGCGAGGTGGTTAATTTGATGACTAACAAGCATGAATTAAGTGAAAACTGGGAAAAGCGTTTTAAAATTTTTGTACCTAAAGAGGAAGAGCATTTAAGAGACGTATCCTATTCCAATATCTTAAGATTGAAGTTTAGGATAGTTCAGCACTTGATTGATGTGGAAAGTTTGAAGCTGAAGGAAAACGCTGATGAAGACGATGTGGATAAGATTCTTGATGAAATCAATGAATTGAAACAAATAGAGATGAGTCTAGCAAAAATGCTAGGAAACGTCACAGTTAAATAATTATAAAAGAATACTTTCAAAAAATAGAGTAAATGAGCAACGATCAACTTTTGGACCCCATACATGAAGCAATAGAAGCTATCAAGCGCGGTGAAGTAATTATTGTAGTTGACGATGAGGATCGAGAAAATGAAGGTGACTTTATCTGTGCCGCTGAGAAGGTGACACCTGAGATTATCAACTTCATGTCTAGAGAAGGGCGTGGATTGATATGTGCATCATTACTTGAAGAGCGTTGTGAGGAGTTGGGACTCGATTTGATGGTAGGAAAAAATACAGCGTTACATGCTACTCCGTTCACCGTTTCTGTTGATTTGATAGGTCATGGAACCTCAACAGGTATAAGCACTTCGGATCGTTCCAAAACCATCCAAGCATTGGTAGACCCTAAAACCAAACCTGAAGATCTAGGTAGACCGGGACATATATTTCCATTGAAAGCAAAGCAAGGTGGGGTTTTGCGAAGAACAGGTCATACTGAAGCTACCGTAGATTTCGCAAGGCTTGCAGGACTTCAACCAGCAGGTGTCTTGGTAGAAGTACTCAAGGAAGATGGTAATATGGCAAGGCTTCCTGATTTAAGAATTATTGCTGATAAGTTTAACCTTAAGTTGGTATCCATCAAAGACTTGATTGCCTATCGGATGGAACATGAGTCTTTAGTTCAAGAAGAAATCACCGTGGATATGCCCACAGAGCATGGTGATTTCAGGCTTAGAGCTTTTAAGCAAAAGAATACAGGAGAAACTCATTTGGCATTGTACAAAGGGACTTGGGAAGAAGATGAACCTGTCATGGTACGTGTACATTCTTCTTGTGTTACGGGAGATATTTTTGGATCATGCAGATGCGACTGTGGCAATCAGCTCCATAGTGCCATGGAAATGGTAGAAAAGGAGGGTAGAGGAATTGTGTTATATATGAATCAAGAAGGAAGAGGCATTGGTCTAGTGAATAAACTCAAAGCCTATAAGCTTCAGGAAACGGGGATGGATACCGTAGAGGCGAATATTGAGTTAGGTTTTGATATGGACCAAAGAGACTATGGAGTAGGTGCACAGATTCTCCGCAAAATGGGAGTAACAAAAATGAAGCTGATCACAAATAATCCACAAAAACGTATTGGCTTGATGGGTTATGGATTGGAAATTGTGGAGAATATATCTATCGAAGTGACCCCAAACATTCACAATCAAAGATATCTTGAGACGAAACGTGACAAAATGGGGCACGAAATTCTCAAAGAAAAATAGTGAAAAGAGCTTATTTTATTATTTGTTTGGTTTTGACTTGTATCATCAGCAAGGCACAAAATTTTTCTGCAGAGGCTTGGCATGAAGGGTATTTAGTAACTTCAGAAGGTGATACGCTCCGTGGACTTATTAAATATGATATGGAAACTAATATTGTGCAGTTGATCGTCCAAAACGTAGTAAAGACATATAGTAGTTATAAGATTTACTACTTT
>JBLIFO010000022.1:0-23517 GCA_047633875.1 Marinoscillum sp.
TTCATAAAGGTAAATGGCTCAGTACTAGACGCTGATGACGGGCAATCTGTCATCGGCGCTACTGTGCTATTAATCAATGTGAAAGATTCACTGCGGTCTGGCTTTGCAGTAGCGGATGGCGATGGCAGATTCTCAATTGATAAGTTGGAATCGGCGTTCTATAGAATCCGAATTTCAAGTGTTGGCTACCTTCCTTTCACCACGATGAAAAGATTGAATCTATCCATGGATCTTGGCGTCTTTGCCCTTAAAGCGGATATCACGGAGTTGGATGCCGTGAAGGTGTCTGGTGAAGTAGTACCCATGGAAATAAAGGGAGATACCATCCAGTATAATGCAGCAGCTTTTAAAACCAACCCAGACGCCACAACTGCCGATCTGGTGAGTAAAATGCCTGGTATAGTAGTTGACAAATCTGGTGTAACCGCTAATGGCGAGCAGGTTAAACAAGTACTCTTGGACGGAAAGCGCTTTTTCGGTACTGATCCTTTGCTTTCCCTCAATAATATCCCTGCAGAAATAGTGGACAACCTGCAGATTTATGATGAGCAGAGCGACCAAGCACGATTCACAGGATTTGATGATGGTAATACTACCAAAACGATGAATGTAGTCACAAAGAAAAATCGGAGAAACGGTCAATTCGGAAGGGTGTATGCTGGCTTTGGATCAGATGATAGATACAGTGCAGGAGGTGTTTTGAATAGTTTCAATGGGAATTCCCGCTTTACGATTCTGGGAATGACAAATAATATCAATCTCCAAAATTTTAGTAACGAAGATTTAGCAGGCATAGGTGGTGGAACAAGTAGGCGTGGACAAGGAAGCAGAGGGGGTGGAGATGCCGCACTTAACGCCAATCAGGATGGGATCACTACTACAAACACCATAGGCTTTAACTATTCGGATCAGTGGGGAAAGCGTACCACAATAGAGTCGAACTACTTTTTTAATAATACCAACAATCAGAATCTCGAACACATTTTTCGTACTTCTAATATCAGGGGCGAACAGCAGCTTTATTCAGAAAAAAGCAATTCATCTACACTGAACAATAATCACAGATTCAACTTGAGATTGAATTATAAGCTGAGTGACGATGCACAGCTGCTTTTTAGATCAGCGTTAAGTACACAAAACAATACACTCGATGAACTGACACAAGCCAACACAAGTAATGCAGCAAATGAACAAATAGGTGCAACCGATAATAGCTTCAAGAGTGAGAATACAGCCTCAAGCTTGAGTAATACGATTACTTATCAGCAAAAGCTCAATGACCTAGGGAGGACATTTTCTATATCTGTAGATAATTCGATGCGACCAATTGATCGACAGACTATTTTCAAAGACATCAATGCAGACTCAACGTTGGATACTTCCACGGAAGAACTTATAAACTCATATGGAGGTCGATTTAACTTCACTGAGCCTGTAGGTACTTTCGGACAGTTAGAAGCTGAGTATCGTTATGATTACAATGGTCGATCTTCCAATAAATTGGCATATGCCATCGAAGCATTAAATAATGATCAGGTATTGATAAAAGGACTCTCTAGCGATTTTGAAAGCGGTTATATCACGCATGTGCCTACTTTGTCGTATAGCAATCGCAATTACGAATCTTTGTTTCGGCTTTCACTCAGCTATCAACATGCTGCACTTTCTAGTACTCAGGCTTTTCCAGAGCCATATGATCTCAAGGTGAATTTCAATAGTGCCTTGATCTCCATGATGAGGCGCATGCCAGTAGGAACTAATGGCAATCTTTTCTTGCGATATCAAACAAGCACAGATGAACCCTCTGTCAATCAGCTTCAAGGTGTTGTCGAATACAACAACCCATTATTTTTGAGTGTGGGAAACCCATCCCTGAATCAGGCTTATTCACATAATTTGATGGCGAGATACTCAAGTGGAAATCCCGATAAAAATATCACGTTTGCAAATTTCACCTCGCTAAGCCAGACGAATAATTACATCGCAAATGCCACTTATGTTTTTGAAAAAGATTCCGTTCTGGCTGGATCTGTCACGGCCGTAAAGGGCGCGCAGCTCTCTAAGCCAGAGAACCTTTCAGGGTATTGGAATATCCGCAACTCGACTACTTTCGGTAAACTGGTTTCACCGTTGAAATCAAACATCAACACCACTTTGGGAGTGTCCTATACGAGATTACCTGGTGCCATTAATAATGAAACGAATTACTCAAATAATTATTCAGGAAGCCTTCGTCTCAGTCTTGCGAGCAACATCAGTGAAAAGATAGATTTCAATCTCTATGCTGGGACGAGTGCAAACCTGGTGCATACGAGTCTGTCTACTCAGACTGATTCTCGCTTCATGACCAATACAGTTAGTGGGAAGTTCAACTTTATCTTTTGGAAAGACATTGTATTTCGCGGCAATCTGGCTTATCTCCAATATCGAGGTGTAGATGATAGCGCTGATCAAGATTACACCTTGCTCAACTTGTCTTTGGCTAAAAAGCTCTTCGAAAATAAGCTTGGAGAATTGGAGCTGACCGTTTTTGATTTACTAGGACAGAATACGAGTATATCTCAACAAGTCACCAATGTCTTTGTGCAGGAAACGACCACTTCAGTGATTCAGCGCTATTTCATGCTCACTTTCAGTTATCAGTTGAGGAGGTTTAAATAGGCTATTCTGTAATGATCCGCAGTTTGGCGAAAGCTAATAGCAAAGTTTTCTCACCGTGCTTTTCGAATAGGACTTTGGCCTTTTTGTTGGCACCATCCGTATCCATCTCTGTTACCTTTCCAAAACCAAATTTGGCATGCTCCACACGCATGTCTACCTCCATGGCGCTTGTGTCGCTTGGTACGAAATCGGAACTCGGCTGGTGCGTAGGAGCTGAGGCGAAGAGTCTGTTCGATGCATCCTTCTTCAGATTCTTTACGAAGTTTTGAGTGACGTAGCTTTCTGCCGAAGAAAGGGGAGAAGTGGTAGAGTGCTTCTTGTTTACCTTAATGTATTGTGGATCCACTTCCTCCAAGAATCTACTTGGTTCGCAGTTCTTCAAGCGACCAAATCTGTATCTGTTGAGGGCGTAGCTCAGGTGAAGTTTCTTTTTCGCACGAGTGATAGCCACATAGAAAAGTCGGCGTTCTTCTTCCAAGTCTGCACGACTGCTCATCATCATCTGAGAAGGGAAAAGATCTTCTTCCATGCCCACGATGTATACATATTTGAACTCTAACCCTTTAGCCATGTGGATCGTCATCAGCGTTACCGCTTCATCCGGATCACTGTTGCGATCTTCGTCCGTAAGCAGTGTGACTTCCTGTAGGAAAGCACTAAGGCTCTTGTCTTCCCGCGTTTTGTCGTCTGTGAACTCCTTAATAGCATTGAGCAATTCTTGCACGTTATCATAGCGGCTCATTCCCTCAATGGTCTTGTCTGCATAGAGGTCTTTCAGCAATCCAGAGTTCTTTGCTACCTGCGCTGCGGTATCATAAGCATCTTTTTTCTCTGACGTAATTCTGAAACTTTTGATTAGCGTCACATATTCTTCCACTTGGGCACTGCCTCTTCCACCTATATAGGTTTTGGCGTTTTCCATTACAGTCCATAGAGGAAGCTCATTTTCATCGGCAGCAACTACCATTTTCTCGATAGTTCCAGGCCCGATTCCACGTTTTGGTAGATTGATACTTCGGCGCATGGCCTGCTCATCATTGGGGTTGACTAGCAACCTGAGATAGGCGATCAAATCTTTGATTTCTTTCCTTTGGTAAAATGAAAGCCCACCGACAACTCTGTACTTCAGATTATTTCTGCGAAGCGCTTCTTCCATAGCCCGTGATTGGCTATTGGTACGGTAGAGTATCGCGAAATCCCTATTACCAGACTGGGTTTGCATTTTCGTCTCGAAGATGGAGGAGGCGATCAATTTGCCTTCCTCATTGTCGGATGTAGCTTTGATCAACTCTATGAGTTCACCAGCTTCATTATCCGTCCAGATATTTTTCTTTAGTTGAGCAGTATTCTTATTGATCACTGAGTTTGCCGCCTGCACGATGGTATTCGTAGAGCGATAGTTTTGCTCCAGCTTAATCACTTTCAAGTCAGGATAATCTCTCTCAAAATTGAGGATATTCTGAATGTCCGCACCTCTGAAAGCATAGATACTCTGCGCATCATCACCTACAACTGCGATATTTTGTCTTACCGCAGCTAAACGCTTTGCAATCAAGTATTGTGAGATGTTCGTGTCTTGAAACTCGTCTATCAGTAGATATTGAAATCGCTGTTGGTATTTGTTGAGGACATCCAAGTGCTCTTGAAAAAGGATGTTTGTATTGAAGAGCAGATCATCAAAATCCATAGCGCCAGCTTTGAAGCAGCGAAGTACATAGGTTTGATAAAGCTTACCCATCTCCGGGCGCATATTGGCAGCATCATCTTCCGCATAGATAGGATTGTTGACATAGTCATGCCAAGAAACCAGACGATTTTTTGCTGCCGAGATTCGATTGAGCACCACATTGGCTTTGTAGAGCTTATCGTCCAGATTTTTTTCTTTTACGATTTGACGAATGAGGGTTTTGGAGTCATCCGTGTCATAGATGGTAAAGTTGCTCGGGTAGCCGATGCGTGAAGCTTCTGATCGTAAAATTTTCGCAAATACAGAATGAAAAGTCCCCATATAGAGATTTCGAGCATCACCTCCCACAATTTTCTCAATACGCTCACGCATTTCGCGTGCGGCTTTATTGGTGAATGTGAGCGCCATAATATTGAACGGATCAACTTTCTTTTCACGCATCAAATACGCAATCCTATAGGTCAATACCCGCGTTTTACCTGATCCAGCTCCTGCTATCAGCATGATTGGTCCTTCGGTATTGATTACGCCTTCTTTTTGAGGTGGATTTAGTTCTTCGAGAAATGCCTGCTCTGCTTCACTTGCCATTGGGCAAATCTAATTTAATCAAGTCAACAAAAGGGATTCAGAAAAAATGAAATGACCGGAAAAACTACTAGACCTTCTAGGCCTGCGTTCTATATTATGAAATGAGTGAAATAATTTATGATGACCATAAAAAAGAAAATCATAACCAGACTGATTTCGAGTATCAGATAAATGGTTTTCCAGTTAAAATTTTTCTTGCTCACGAGAAACGGATTGTCAATCAGGTTCATTTAGTGTTAGACTACTAGGACGAAATTAATAAAACATTACCTAAAGTTTACCCAAAAATGAATTCGTAAAACGAATGGAAGTCATTTTAATGAGTTCAATTTTGCATTAGGCATAAATCGCAAGGGCCTATTTTTTTGCGGTTAGCTTCAACCCACCCCTAGGCCCTCCGAGGAGGGGATTTTTAGTATTTTAAGGAATGCTGTGAATGGAAGTTGAGGCGTTAGAATTAATGATTCTATTACTTTGCCTTAGTGCAAAATCGACCGCAAGTATATTTTCATGTTGGGCTGGGGAAGGTGGCCTCTACATATCTGCAGAAGGAGGTGTTTCCACGGCTAGAAGGTATACAGTACATTCCAACTGGGCGCTATCGAAAGTCCAAGGAGATAATTACGAAATCTTACAGTGACAAAATCTTAGTTTCACGAGAGTTCGATCGGCAGTTTGAAGAGGAGCTGCGCTGGTTTGCGGCCGACTATCCAAACTGTAAGGTGATTATCCTTTTGAGGAGGCATGATGATTGGATTGCTTCGCAATACAGACGTCATGTCAAAAATGGCTTTTATCACGATTTTGAAGCCTTCCTAGATATGAAGGAAGATAAAGGCTTTTGGCAGCAAAAGGAACTTCACTATATGTCGAAGTTAAAATTAATCGAAGAGTTGACTCATAAACCACCTTTGGTGCTTTTCTATGACGAATTAAAAGAAAATCCTGAAGGATTCGTAAAGTCTATGATAGACTTTATGGGGGTTCCACCACTTGAAAACTTGTCTAGAAGACTGGTTCACAAATCATTTTCTGATAAGCAATTGAAAGTCTTGAGGTCTTTTTGTCGAAAGTATGTGAGGCGTGTTCCTATCAATCATCGCAATAAATGGAAACACTGGTTGTGCTATCGGCCAGTGTGGGCTGCGTACCATGTTATCTTGTATACGGCTGCCTTTTTACCTGAAAGTTGGATTACCAAAGAGCCATTGATAGAAAATGAATTGCTTGATGTAGTGCGGTTAGCTTTTAATGAGGACTGGGCTGCCGTGCGGCAATTTTCTTAATAAAATTATCAGAGCAGAAGGTTAATCAGTTCATCTACATCATTGACCACAAGCAATCGGTCATGTTGAGATTTTGAAAGAAATCCCTCCTCTACACTGTGATTTAGGAAACTAAGAAATGGGTCATAGTAACCGTTCATGTTGAAGATGATACATGGTTTTTCGTGATAGCCAATTTGCTGCCAGGTATATACTTCCACGATTTCCTCAATGGTACCAATACCACCTGGTAACGCAATAAAAGCATCAGAAAGTGCTGCCATCATGGCTTTGCGCTCATGCATACTCTCCACCACATGCAATTCAGTAATATTTTGATGGCCGACTTCCAGCTCCATGAGTTTTCTTGGAATCACACCGATTACCTTTCCGCCATTAGCCATCGCCGCATCAGCGACGACCCCCATAAGCCCAATGTTGCCACCACCGTAAACGACTCCAATTTGCCTTTTGGCGAGCACTTTGCCTATTTGCTCAGCTACTTCACTATACAATGGATTATTTCCTTTACTCGAACCACAAAAAACAGCAACATTTTTAATCATAGTCTTCAATTATTTAAAGCCAATTTAAGGAAAGGGTAGAAATGGAAAATTCAATACTGAGGTTATTTTTTGCATAAAAAAACCAAAGTGCTTTAAAGGGACCTTGGTTGGATTTATGAATTGGACAAAAAAATTACGCACCAAAATTGGCGCGTAACCTGAAGAGAATTGATGAAGAATGATTTTACTCAATCACAAATACTAAAGTCGCAATAAATAGCCATAATCCCAAGTAGTTCTTACAACTATTTCAGAGTTACTTCTTCAATTTGATATTATAGACGTCCAATCTTCTGTCTTTAAGGTTTGTGACGCTTCCAAACTCATGCAATTCCTTTAAAAGCTCCAAATCCAAATCACCAATTACGGTCATTTCAGTATTTGGTGTCGCCTCAGATTTGATGGCATTGGTAGGGAATGCAAAGTCAGAGGGGGTGAAAATAGCACTTTGTGCATATTGAATATCCATGTTGTTCACCTTAGGCAAGTTGCCCACGCAACCAGCGATAGCCACATAGCATTCGTTCTCTATAGCACGTGCTTGAGCACAATATCTCACCCGATTGTAGCCATTTGGTGTATCGGTAAGGAAGGGCACAAACAATATTTGCATTCCTTGGTCGGCATAAAGTCTTGAAATTTCCGGAAACTCCACATCATAGCAAATGGTGATACCAATCTTGCCAGAGTCCGTATCAAATACTCTCACCGTGTCACCACCACTCATGCCCCAAGAGCTTTTCTCAGAAGGAGTCACATGTATTTTCTTATAACTATCCCATGAGCCATCCCTTCTGCAGAGATAGGATACATTATATAAGGTGTTTTTTTCCATCACAGGCATAGACCCAGTGATAATATTCACATTGTAAGAGACCGCAAACTCAGTAAATTTTTCGCGTAGTACCTCTGTATATTTGGCGAGTCCTCTGATGGCGTCCGCCGCACCCAAGTGATTGAATTCCGCCATAAGCGGTGCATTAAATAGCTCAGGAAATAGAATAAAATCCGATTGGTAATCGCCAAATGCGTCGATGAAGTACTCCATTTGTTCCACGAGCGTTTCTACATCTTTGAAAGGTCGCATTTGCCATTGCACAAGCCCTACGCGCACATAGGTTCTGGGTGCATTGATAAGCTGTTCTTTTTCCTGATAGTAGATATTGTTCCACTCCAGAAGCGTTGCGTAATCTTGTGAATCTGGATCGCCGGGGAGATAATTTTTCAATATTTTCTTTACGTGAAATCCATTTCCCAATTGGAAATTTAAAATTGGATCATAGATTTTTCTAGCTTTTACATCTTCAATGTATTGTCTTGGTGTGAGCTCTGCAGAGTGCTTGTCGTAGTTTGGAATCCGTCCTCCGGCTACTATAGATTTGAGATTTAGGTTTTCACAAAGTTCTTTTCGACCATCATATAGCCTCCGTCCAAGTCGCAATCCACGATAGTCAGGATCTACCACCACATCTATACCATAGAGCACATTTCCATCAGCAGTATGCGTACTGAAAGTGTCTTTTCCTATTATTTGCTTATAGGTGTGATTGTCACCGTATTTTTTATAATCAACAATAATTGCGAGAGCAGCTGCTACCATTTTGCCTTCCACTTCCATACAAAGCTGCCCTTCAGGGAAAATCCTCAAGAGCTTTGTAATATCATCCTCTCCCCAGTATGAATTATGAATTCCTGTATAGGAACGTTTCATAATATCCTTCAGGGCTTCATAATCCTCTAATACGAGGTGTCTTAGATTTACATTTTGTCCGGCGGATACTTTTTTACTTTCGTTTTCTGGCATTTATTTCAAAATTTGCAATCCATTGAATTCAAGTGGCAAAGTTCATTAAAAAGAAATAGATACTTGGAGCGAGCTGAAAGCATATTCCATAAATTTGTACGAAAGCAAAAAAACAACATCTATGCGTTATTACAATAATCTTATTGATACCATTGGTAACACCCCCCTTGTAAGGCTCAATAAGCTCAATATAGGTATCAAAGGAACCATACTCGTCAAGGTAGAATACTTCAATCCCGGAAATTCGGTAAAAGACCGCATTGCACTGAAAATGGTAGAAGCTGCTGAAAGGGCTGGTGAACTTAAGCCAGGTGGTACAATCATAGAAGGCACCTCTGGCAATACAGGAATGGGACTGGCACTGGTGGCTCAAGCCAAAGGTTATAAATGCATTTTCACTCTAGCAGACAAACAGTCTCAAGAGAAAATAGACATCCTCAGAGCTGTAGGCGCAGAAGTGATAGTTTGCCCAACCAATGTGTCACCAGATGATCCTCGCTCATATTATTCTGTGGCAAGGAAGCTCAATGAGGATACCCCCAACTCTATCTATCCAAATCAATACGACAACCCGAACAATTCTCTGGCTCATTATGAGTCAACTGGTCCTGAGATATGGAACGATACTGAAGGTAAGATTACTTACTATGCTGCTGGTATGGGTACTGGGGGCACTATTTGCGGTGCAACGAAATACTTGAAAGAGCAAAATCCAAGAGTGGAATCTATTGCAATAGACACCTACGGATCAGTATTTAAGAAATATAAGGAGACTGGTGTATTCGATGATAACGAAATCTACCCGTACCTCACCGAGGGTATCGGAGAAGATATTTTGCCTAAGAATGTCAATTTTGATTTGATAGATCATATACTGAAGGTTACGGATAAGGATGGGGCAATTATGGCGCGTAAGATGGCCCGTGAAGAAGGTTTGTTCTGCGGATGGTCATGCGGATCAGCCGTACATGGTGCTTTAGAGTTTGCGAGAGAGCACATGACGGATGATGATGTCATGGTTATCTTATTACCAGATCATGGCACTAGATACTTGGGCAAAGTCTACAATGACAATTGGATGAAAGATCATGGATTCCTCGAGTCCCGAAAGTTCGCAACTGCCAAGGATATTATTGAGAATAGAAAAATCAATACAGAATTAAGGACTATTGATAAGTCACTGACAGTAGGAGAGGCAATTCTCACCATGAATAGGCATGGTATCGATCAAGTGCCTGTGGTAGACGGTGAAGAGTTTGTAGGTAGTTTGAATGACACTAAGGTCTTGAAGAGCCTGCTAGAAAATCCAGCAATAAAAAATGAGCCTGTGAGTGCTATCATGGAAGCACCGTTCCAGTTTGTGGGTATGGACAACACGATAGATGTTCTTTCTTCACTTATTCAGAAAGATCGCAAGGCGTTGATGATAAGAGATGCTCAGAACAATGCGCATATCCTAACTCAGAGTGATTTGCTGATGGCTATCAGTGAGTAGTTTGTAATCCAGCGCTTAGCTGTTATCTTTAAGCTTTAAATAAATTTTTGACTCTTTGTTTGCAGTCCCTCATCGTTCAATCGGTGAGGGATTTTTCATTCCCGACTCAGAGAACTGAAGTCACTTTACGGATTATAGCCTCTAGTAATTCGGAAGATTTTAAATCCACCTTAGAAATGAATGCATCAATTGGGAAATTGGTAGCTACTGGTGCATCCAAGTATCCGGAGATCATAATAACTTTTGGGCGTTTCTCCAATGTCTCCAATGCTTCTATTCCATCTAGATAAGGCATTTCAAAGTCTAGCAGTAGCACATCTGGTTTCTCTTTTACTATTGCCATGATGCCTTCTACGGAATTAGAATAAGTGCTAATGAGTTCAGCAGACTTAATCTCGCGAAAATAGGCAGCGAGTATTTTTAGAAAAAGTGGATCATCATCAATGGCAAGGCACCTTATCATTTTTTTTGGTTTAGTTTTATAAATGTGGGGAATCACATTCTAGCCTATTTCTTCAATTCAAGGCAATCTCAAATAGCTGAAATCTCAAATTTCATGATTTCAGCTATGCGTTTGAACTCTGGTTGAAAGGGTGAAGTTAAGGTCATTTTTTCTTCTCTTAAAGGATATTCAAAGCTAAGATGTCTCGCGTGTAGCATCATATCTTCAAGCTGCCATTTTTCTTTGAAAAGCTTGTTTTGCTTATTGCAGCCATGAGGCCTGTCACCTATGATTGGATGCATGATGTGTGCCATGTGTTTGCGCAGCTGGTGCATTCGACCTGTTTCGGGTTTCAATTTTACCAGACTATATCTTGAAGTGGCATGTTTGCCAAACGGAACAGGTAACTCCGCCAAGCCAATCCTTTCAAAATGCGTAATTGCATCCTGCGTTTTTCCGCTTTCATTGGTCAATGCATAATCGATGGTTCCGACCTCATCTACATAACCTCGCACAATTGCAAAGTAGGTCTTATCCATCTTTCGATCCGCAAATAATGCTTGAAGGGCTTTGTGCGCTAATGGATTTTTGCCAAAAAGGAGGACGCCAGAGGTTTTGCGATCTAGTCTATGCGCAGGGTACACATGCTGACCTATTTGGTCACGAAGCATTTGCATGGCAAACTCTTGGACGTCTGTGGCAATAGGGGAGCGGTGAACAAGAAGCCCAGTTGGTTTGTTAATAGCAATAATGTCTTCGTCTTGATATATGATCTCTAGCAAGGGATTCCTGTCATGTGATTTCACGAAGTTGATAATAATAAATGTAGGTGTACTACCTTTGCCATCAATAAATGTCTCAAGTAACAAACATATCTATCTACCAACCAATGCTTCAAGCAATTGCCTACAGAATGGTGGGCTGTATGCATGATGCGGAAGATATGGTACAAGATGCTTTTTTGAAATACCTCAGCATTGATCAGGAAAAAGTTCTGAATACAAAGGCTTATTTGATTCGTTCAGTGACTAACAATTGCCTCAATCATATCAATAGCTTAAAGGAGAAAAAGAAGGAATATTTGGAGTCTGTCAAGCTTCCTGAGCTTTTTAGCAATATGGATTTTGGCAAAATCGATTTCAAAGTAGAGATGGATGCAGCTCTGAAAGTTCTTCACAAGAAGTTAGGCCCATTGGAGCGTGCATTGTTTTTACTCCGAGAAGGCTTTGATTTTGAATATGATGAGCTTCAGCAAATCTTTAATAAGAAAAAGGAAAACTGTCGCCAGATGGTATGCCGCGCCAAAGAAAAATTATCTCAAGAGACAGATAAATTAACTTATCATTTCGATTCGGCTAAATACTTCGAAGCGCTTCAAAAAGCGTGTAAGGATGGTAATTTCCAAGATCTCATCGATCACATGAACGATGAACAAGAGTCTAAATAAAAATTAATCAAAGTTTTTTTCAAAAGTTGTCACAAAGTTTCCTCGACTTTGTCTTAGTACTGTATGTGGCAAAATGCCACGAATAATTAAGTAACTAAAAACAATGGCAGTAATCATCTCATTCTTTATAGCACACTGGTATTTGTCGCTATTTTTCCAAACATTCTTCTTGCATCGATATGCGGCTCATAAGGCTTTTACAATGGGACCCATTACTGAGAAAGTGTTCTTCATTTTAACATGGTTTTTCCAAGGGTCTAATTATCTGAGTCCTTATGGCTATGGTGTAATGCACAGAATGCATCACGCATTTGCAGATACAGAGAATGATCCACATTCGCCGAAATATGACGAGAGTCTTTTCAAGATGATGTGGAAAACAAAAACCATCTATTCGGACATCACTGCTGAGAGAGTGCAAGTAGATGCACGATTTACTGAAGGGGTGCCTAAGTGGACTTCCTTTGACAAGTTTGCAAGATCATGGGTATCTAGACTATTCTGGGGTGGAGCTTACTTCGCCGTATATTGGTTTTATGCTGATGCTTTGTGGTTGTGGCTTTTGCTTCCAATGCAGTGGTTGATGAGCCCTATTCATGGAGCTATCATTAACTGGTTTGCGCATATCTACGGATACAGAAATTTTGAAGTGGGAGACACTTCTAGAAACTTCTTACCATTCGACTTCTTGATGATGGGAGAGAGCTACCACAACAATCATCATAAGCATGGCAATAGACCGAATTTTGGTGGTGTGAGATGGCATGAAATTGATCCTACTTACCAAGTGATCAAGGTCTTAAATTTCTTTGGTGTGATCACAATGGCTAAACAAAAGGCTGTGATCATGGATAAAAAGGCAGATAAAAAAATAGCTGCTTAATAGAAATATTTAAAACAATAAATGGCCTGTTTGTAGTTGATACAAGCAGGCTTTTTTTATGATTCTACTTATCCTTTCTTTTTTGATGTTTTGGCAGCAACCAAACGTCACTTCGGTAAAAGTGACCGGAATAAAAGTGGCATCTGGTCAGCTTAGAGTTGCTTTTTACGATAGTAAAAAGAATTTTCTGCATGACAGTAAATTGACATGCAGTGCCGTAATAGAGATAACAAAAGCTGGTGAGATGATCATTCCTGTAACCTGCCCTGCTGGCTTATACGGTATGGCAGTCTATCACGATGTGAATAGCAATGGAAAACTGGATATGACTTTCTTAGGAACTCCTAAGGAGCCTTATGGGTTCTCCAGAAATGCCATGGGTACGTTTGGTCCACCATCATTCAGTGAAGCCAAGGTGGATACCTCTCTTGATACGTCTATAGTGATTGATCTTTAGTTAGCTAAAGAAGGATTCTCTAGGAATTCGCGTAGGTGTTCAATCTGCTGATCAGACATCTTTTCTGAAGTATAGTGTGGCATATATTCCTTATGTCCATATTCGGCATATGTGCCTTTTCTGATTATCTGATATATCGAGAGATCAGTATTTTCCGGAATGTGTTTCACAAGCCAATCTTAAGTCAAATTATTGTTGTCAAACACAACATCGCTTTCCCTATCTGGGCGGTGGAAATATTGACAGCCAAGCTCATAAATAGCCTTTCCAAGTACTGGGTATTTCTTGCATACCCCTTAATTTCACTATCTGGTACTTCAGCAAATGTCGCGGGCGATTTTTGAAGAAATTCAGACTGAATCAGTTCAATTTTTTCAGAATTGTTACCGCTTCCTGAGGTTAGTTTTTTTATTTCATCATCAGAAATATTTAAATCACACACTTTGAGCTGTAGAGTCCAGTAATAGGCCAACACACTTTCCATCTCACAGTCTTCAAGTGGGCGTCCTTGGGCGCATACAGTCGCACAGATATGGGTCGATTCTTTTAGGCTATGCTCTGCTTTGCGTACTAAGTCACCATACTATGAGCACATAGTCATCATTGTACCAAGTCTTACCGGTTTACAATTTCCCAAAAGGTAGAACCTTGTAAGTATGGCACTTTATTGGCTATAGCATAGTCAAGTCTGGCATCTTGATCGACTTTGGTGAGATCCGCTTCCTTACGTTTCACATTGTGACAAATGGTGCAAGCGTAATATTTACTCACATATTTGGATCGCTTTCCATCTGGCCCGATGGTTCTCCCCAGTTTAATGATATCCTCACCGCGCTGTACCATTTCAGGAGTGATGAGTTCTAGATAATGATCAGGTTTTGATTCGCCCCAATCGAAAAGTAATTCTGCAACTGGCTGATCGTTCGATATGGTATCATTTGCAAGCAGGAGCATACCCAAAGAGCAAAGGGAGAACCCAAGTAAAGTTATTTGAAGATTGTTCATCTTACTTTTCTTCCTTTCACTTTAAAGTCCCTTGTGATATTGAAATCAAAATAAACATCACCGTTCATCCAATTGCCGCTAGTCTCTGCAATGAAAAATTTCTTAATCATTCCTCGGTTGTTGCCAAAGTGAAACTGAAAAATGTGGCCTTTGGTATCGATTTGTACCCCTATCGCTAGTGATTGGTTGTATGCTTGATTGACAAGAGAGCCATCCGGTAAATCATCCTTCGGAGTGGCGTAATATTCAAGTGAAAGACTTCAGTTTTTAAACAATTGATATTGTCCAGCAAATCTGAGAAATAGGATATCGTTTTGTTCATCATCATCCACAAGGTTGCGATGAAGATAAGTAGGCATTATCTGGGCGCTAAATTTTGAATTGAATTTTCTAGTAATAAGCACCTGAGATGTATAGGGAAGGTTTTGTCCTGAACTGAGGTCAGTACCACCGTCTGTTCTTTTAATAGTTTTCATGGCGGTAGTTCCAAGGAGAGTAACGGTGACGGGCATAGGTCTCTCACAGCTAGATTGTGCCAAAGCGAAGTATTTGATGTAATCGTCTGCTGTTTTTTCAAAGGTGCAGCGTCCAACACCTATCATAAGATTGTTGGTAATTCCATAGTCGAGTCCCATATGCGTGGTGGCATTGTCCAATCCTCAAACTTCATACGATCCAGTATTAATCGTGCCAAAGCGATGTGAAATAATAAACGTCATAATACCTTCCTGCTTCGTCTCTATAGAATGGACATTAACAATCCTCGTGTCATCAAAAGTCTCATAAGCATAATCCGTTTGTGCAGTCAGAGTAATTATAGCAAAAGCTGTGATGGTTAGGAATAGTAGGTATTTCATAAAATTTTATTGTCGCAATTATAAAGATACTTAAGAATTTTTCGCCTTGAAAAGGAGAGGTTATCTGGCTGGTTAAACATCTTTGGAAAATGACATCTATTTTTCAAAATTGTCATTAAGTTAATTTTCAAACTTTGAGTTCATGATAGCAAATCGTATAAATCCTGCTGAAACCTTGGCATATGAATGAACAATATTTCAGATCTGATGAAATAATTGATTTTAACAGGTTTTTTCTTTCAGTTGGAAGTTGAAATTGGCTATGTTTGATACCTTATCCACCACCAACTTATAAGCATGCGTAACCTTACTAAAATCGTTTATTTCACGGCTATCTTTATTACGCTGATGACAATTGTTCTCATTTTGGTCAACAATGAGATAGGATATATTCCTCATTTCCTTAAGTTATTTGTACTTTATTTGGTCTTTATTGATGGAGGTCTGTTGTTCTTCATCATCTACAAAGAAGGTATGCGAGGAGGAAATAAAGACTAATTAGTCTCATATGTCGGACCTAATCAAAATACTTTATGTAGATGATGAAAGTGGTAATGTCGACTACTTCAGATCCGTTTTCCGAAAAGAGTATGAAATAATCACAGCCAGCTCCGGTGATGAGGCGATGCAGATTCTCATCAGGGATCAGGATATCCCAGTAATCCTTACGGACCAGAGGATGCCAAATATGACTGGGGTCGAGTTTCTCAAACGATCCATACAGGTAGCACGTGATAGCATCAGAATATTGGTAACGGGGTATGCAGACATGGAAACAGTCATAAGCGCTGTAAATCAAGGGCATATTTATTATTACATATCCAAACCTTGGACGTACGATGAGATGACTATTGTCATCAAGAGGGCTATAGAAACGCAACGACTCAAGGTTTTGAACAAAGAACTGATGGTGAAGGCTGAAAGAGTGGAGAAAGAGAAGGTAATTGCCGAATTGGAGAATCTACGCAATCAGGTCAATCCCCATTTTCTTTTTAATTGCTTGAATACACTTCACGCATTGTTAGATGACAATAATGAAGCAAGACTTTTCACTAAGAATTTGGCAAGCACTTACAGATATTTGCTAGATCATAGTGAGAATGAAACTACACTTGAGTCTGAAATGAAATTTGTGGAGCACTATATATTTCTTCAAAAAGTACGCTTTCAGGGGGCAGTTAATTTTACCTACGAACTAGCACCTGCTGATTTGCAAAAAATGTTGCCAAGCGCATCTTTGCAGATGATGGTAGAGAATATTCTTAAGCACAATGAAGTGACTAGAGAGAACCCTATATTCATTGAAGTATTTGCTATAGATGATTATTTGCATGTCAGGAATAATTATCAACCCAAATTGGCGTCTCAAAATTCAACAGGAATAGGACAGGCAAACCTTAAAAAGAGACTTTCACTTTTAATGGATCGCAAGCCGGAATTTCTCCAAGAGGGCAATTATTATGAGGTTAAGATTCCTTTGATTTAACAAGAATACGTTCACTTCTCTTTTAATCCCCAATATATATTATGTTCAGCGTAGCAATTATTGAAGACGAGTCACTCGCAGCGGAGACACTTAAGAAAACACTACTTAAGGTTGTTCCAGATGCTGAAGTGGTTGTTATGTTGGATAGTGTAAGTAACTCTCTGGCTTGGTTAGAAGATAACGAAGTGGATTTGATCCTATCTGATATTGAGCTTGGAGATGGATTAAGTTTCGAGATATTCAAATCTGTTGCGAAAAACATTCCAATCATTATCACTACAGCATATGATCAATATGCAATTAAGGCATTCAAACAGTACAGTATAGATTATTTATTGAAACCTATAGATGATGATGAATTAAAAGCCGCTGTTGATAAGTATAAGGTAATCAAAAGCAGTGGTGAATCTGTAGATATGAGCAATATTTTGAAAGCGTTGCGTCCATTTGCGGAGCAATTTTATCAAGAACGTTTTCTGGTTTCTCTCGGGGATAAGATCCATTCTGTTCAGACCAGAGATGTGGCTTATTTTTTCAGTGAGGATAGATACACATTCCTAGTTACTTATAAAGGAACACAGCATATTATCAATATGAATTTGGGCGATTTGGAAGGTACCTTGGATCCTAAGAAGTTTTTCAGAATCAATCGAAAATTCATCATTTCTTTTGACAGCATCCACAACATGATTGCTTATTCAAAAAGTCGAGTGAAAATAGAATTGGTACCACCCGCGCCGAGTGCAATGGACGTGATCGTAAGCGTGGAGCGCTCTGGCTCTTTTAAAAAATGGCTTAATGATTAGCTCTATCGAACTTTCTACCTGTTATTAGAGTTTTATTGCAATTGAGAATCAAAAGCCTAGCCTAATTGCGTCAACCATTACCTGAAAATTTGCATGCTCGATACAGAGCAATTCGTAATCAAACGTTAAGACTTGTTGGACCACTTCAAAAGGAGGATTTTGTAGTGCAACCAATAGTAGACGTGAGCCCCCCAAAATGGCATCTTGCACACACCACATGGTTTTTTGAGACATTCGTGTTGGTGCCGAATGCTACGGATTACAATCTTTTTGATAAATCATTCCCTTACCTCTTCAATAGCTATTATATCTCAGCAGGAGACAGGTGGTCTCGCGCAGATCGAGGAAATCTCACTCGCCCGTCAGTAGATGAAGTTTTCGCGTATCGGGAATATGTGGATGAGGCCATGGAAAAGCTAATATTGGAGGCTGACCTGACTTCTGAGCAGCTGCATGTAATTGAGGTGGGCTTTCATCATGAGCAACAGCATCAAGAGTTACTCTTATATGATATAAAATATATTTTCGGTCACAATCCTACTTTCCCAGTATATAAAGGAGATAGCGAGAATGAGGACAAACTACCAGTGATTGCTATAAAATGGCTACCGATCAAAAAAGGTAATTACCATATTGGGCACGAAGGAGATTTCTTTTGTTTTGACAATGAGCTCCGAAGACATGAAGTTCACCTAGAGGGATTTGAAATTGCCAACCGTTTAGTTACGAATGGAGAGTATCTTGATTTTATGAAATCAGGAGGCTATAGTGATCATTCATTTTGGTTGTCTGATGGGTGGGATTGGATTCAAAGTAATAAGCTTGAATGCCCTTTGTATTGGTTTGAAGAGGATGGTGAATGGAAGATGTTTGGACTGTCAGGTTTGAAGAAATTGAATATAAATGAACCTGTTGCTCATGTTTCATATTACGAAGCTGATGCCTATGCCAAATGGGCTGGTCTTCGTTTGCCAACAGAGTTTGAATGGGAAATGGCTGCTATGGAATACGGTACAGAATCCTTGTCTTCGGGAAATTTTGTGGATGATCACCTAATGAGACCAAAGGCTGGTGAATCTCTTGATTTCTTTGGTAATCTATGGGAATGGACTGCTAGCGCCTATTTACCTTACCCATACTATCAAGCTCCACCTGGCGCTTTGGGCGAGTACAATGGAAAATTCATGATCAATCAAATGGTACTAAGAGGAGGCTCATACGCTACACCTCAAAGTCATATTCGACCAACCTACAGAAACTTTTTCCAACCAAATATGAGGTGGCTTTTTAATGGCATTCGACTAGCCAGATTTATTTAATTAACTGAAAATCAAACTACATTCTATTGAATCAATTCGCTAAAGACGTTAAAGAAGGATTATCCTCTTACCCGAAAAGATTGTCTTCCAAGTATTTTTATGATGCCATCGGTGATGAGCTATTCCGACAGATCATGCAATTGGATGATTATTATCTCACGCGAGCAGAGCATGAAATATTTGAAGGCTATAGCCATGAATTGTTATCGTTAGTAGGCACTGAGTTACCTTTTAAAATTTTAGAATTGGGAGCTGGCGATGGCTATAAAACCAAAGTATTGCTCCGTCACTTTCTGCAAGAAAAGGCAAATTTCAGTTATGATCCTGTGGATATTTCCTCAAATGTTTTAAATGAGCTGAAGAGGAGTTTGGAGGTGGAATTACCTAACCTGAAAGTTGATTGTCAAGTAGGAGATTATTTTGATGTGCTTAATGATCTCAAACTCAAGGAAGATACTAAGTCATTTGTGCTCTTTTTAGGATCCAATATTGGTAATTTCTTAATCGATGAGGCAGTAGATTTTTTGCATAAAATCCTTGAAAACCTCAATAGGGGCGATTTGATGATGATTGGCTTTGATTTGAAAAAAGATCCAAAAACCATTTTGAAGGCTTATGATGATTCAGAAGGTGTCACTAGAAAGTTCAATCTTAACTTGCTAGAAAGAGTCAATCGAGAGCTCGACGCAACTTTTAATTTGGAGCAATTTGATCATAACCCAATCTATGACCCTATGACTGGGCAATGTCGAAGCTATTTGATTAGTAAAGAAGCTGTGGATGTGCATATTGGCAAGCTGGATTGTACTGTGCATTTCGATAAATGGGAGCCAATATTCATGGAAGTCTCCAAGAAATATGATGAGCGTGAAATTCAATATTTAGCAGAAAAGGCTGGATTTCGACTGGTTAAGAACTTTTTTGACAGTAAAAAACAGTTTTGTGATTCTGTTTGGGAAGTAATCTGAAAATATGATGGGCGTTCCTTCACTATTTCAATTATGCAAGTAAATTTGCAATCCTATATGCGCACGTGGTGAAATTGGTAGACACGCCACCTTGAGGGGGTGGTGCATTAAGTTGTGTGGAAGTTCGAATCTTCTCGTGCGCACATTGTTAAAGTCCGACTGAATTCAGTCGGACTTTTTACTTAAATCGTGAATCTATGAAAGTCAACGTAAAATTGTTAAAGACCATTTGTGAAGCTCCTGGGGCTCCTGGATTCGAAAATCCAATCAGAGAATTGATTATTTCGGAGATCAAAGATCATGTGGACGAATGGAGTGTTGACAATATGGGCAATGTGATAGCCATAAAGCGAGGCACTAAAAACCCTGATGGCAAGAAGGTGATGGTCGCGGCACATATGGATGAAATCGGTTTTTTGGTTTCTCATATTGATGACAATGGATTCATTCGCTTTCAAACTTTAGGTGGTTTTGATCCAAAGACATTGACTTCTCAGCGGGTTATTATTCATGGCAGAGAAGATGTTATCGGTGTGATGGGCAGCAAGCCTATTCATGTCATGAAAACCGAGGAGCGCAACGCACCAGCTAAAATGGAAGATTTTTTCATTGACTGTGGTATGGGTAAAGAAGCAGTCTCAGCACTCGTTGAGATCGGCGATCCAATCACTAGGCAGCGTGAGTTGATCGAAATGGGAGAGTGTGTCAACTGTAAGTCAATAGACAACAGGGTTTCTGTTTATATACTTATAGAGGCGCTGAAGTCTATGAAAAATCCAGCTTATGACTGCTATGGAGTTTTCACAGTGCAGGAAGAAGTAGGTCTTAGAGGTGCAAATGTGGCTTCTCACACTATCAATCCCGATTTTGGAATTGCCCTTGATACTACGATTGCTTATGATCTCCCTGGTGCGCAGGCGCATGAGCGTGTTACTGAATTGGGCAAAGGCACGGCCATCAAGATTATGGATGCTATGACCATCTGTGACACCCGAATGGTTCGGTATTTGAAAAAAGTAGCAGCTGAAAATAAAATTACATGGCAGCCTGAAATATTGGCAGCTGGAGGTACAGACACTGCTGGTGTGCAACGTATGGGAAAAAACGGGTCAATTGCAGGTGCCATATCCATACCTACAAGACATTTACATCAAGTGATAGAGATGGCACACAAAGATGATATCTCCGGCTCTATTCAATTATTGGTAGCAGCCCTAGAGGGCATAGACCAAGCTGATTGGAAATATTAATTAGAAGATCCTAAGGCATAAAAAAACCGGCAAGTGCCGGTTTTTTTATTTAAATCTTAAAATTCTTAATCATCACTCTCTTTATTCTTCACTACTGCAGCATGACCATGTTTGTAGCTATGTGTAGTCTTTTCAGTAAGAGATAGTAAATATGCAGAGACGATGAATACCATGTGAATTACGATTTCTATGATTACCGCTTCACTATCCTCTTTTTGGGTAGCTTCTCGGTAGTTAATGAAAGTTTTAAGAAGCTGAACTCCAGAGATAGAAGCCAAAGAGGTGGAAAGTTTAATTTTCAATTGTCCCGCATCAAGATCTTCCAACCAAAGTGGTTTGTCCTCATGAGAGTCGACATCTATCGAGCTAGTGAATATAGAATAACCACCAATGGTCACCATTATCACAAGATTCATTACCATGGAAACATCTACTAGTGCCAATATTCCAAGCATCATTTGGTTGTCATCCCAAGCAAAAGTGTTTAGGAAGAGATGGTATAACTCTTGGAAAAACTTAAACAGGTATAAAAATGCAGCTATGGTAAGTCCTGTGTAGAGCGGTGCTTGTACCCATCTACTCCAAAAAATGAATCCCTCGAAGAAATTTTCAAATTTTTTAAGTCCTGATTCTTTTGCCATTGTTATTAGGTGTAGTTACAGAGTGAAAGATACCATTTTCTTGAATTCCTAAGCGGAGTAATTCTCGGAAAAATGACTTTCATGTAGAAATTGTCACACGAGTTCCTAAGATCATATCATGAATTGCTTTGTTTTCAGAATGAAAAGCAACTACTAAATAACCTATGAAAAGTGTAAATGAAAAAATAAGTTTTAAGAGCGTTCTCAAAAAACTTAGTTCAAATGACATTTTTTGGCCTTGACTATTTACTACAGCTATCTTGACCCAATGCTTCCCCACTGTGCCCTGCCATTTGCTAGCGCAAAATCCTGTATCATAGAGGATAGTGACCAAAAGGCATGCAACGATGAGTAACTGATTGGTAGAGAATGCTAGACTTAAGAGATAATAGCAAGGCAAAAGCACCAACAAATCAATGTTATAAGCCATGAGTCGCAACCAAAAACCAGCTTTTTGAGTCAATATTTATAGTTTTTTTTAAGATTCTGGTTGCGAATCTAGGGTATTCACGAGATGATATTCAATTATAGAAATCTCTTTTCAGAATTAAATATTGTAATTTACCTAATTTTAAAATTTGGAAAGTCATTTTTGACCATTTGGGCAGTCTAATATTCTGAAAAAGGCAAATTATTGAAATATTGATATAGTCAATGGAATTAGTGCAATGCAAACGATAGTCAATGTGTGTATTTGATATCATTTTCAACGAGTACCCCATAAAGCTATAAAAAATGAAAATATTCAGTGAAACACTATTATATATCACAATAAAACCATTAAAACATTGCGAATGACACTGATTTCGTCTCAACTTTGCTTCATAGTTCATCACTTAAATGAAAACAACTATGAAATATTCAATCAAACACACGCTTGCACTATTAACAGTTTTTAGTGCAACAGTAGTAAACGCAGTAGACTCAGCTTATATGTCTACATCATGCAAGATTGTAGCCTTGGAGGAGAAGATGTACAGAGTAGAGTATATGGCTGCAAAAGACCAGAATGTGACTATCCAGCTTCTTGACGATAATGAGAGATTAGTATATAAGGAAAATATTCAATCTTCATCATTTGTCAAAAAGTTTGATTTGTCACATTTACCAAACGGATCCTATCAGATCGAAATCAAGTCAACCGATTATTTTTTCTCAGAAGGAATCGTTCTTGATGATTTAGCTGGATTCGCTTTCAAGTTTGACCTACGCGAAATCAGAAAGGTATCGTTAGTAGGATCAAAACACCTCTCAAAAGATATGACCCTGTACATCATAGATGATACCAATGAGATGGTCTACAAAGAGACCTTTAATAAGCAGACGCAAGTACACAAAGTCTTCAATTTCAATGAATTGAATTCTAGAGCGGTTACTTTCATGCTTTATCACGATGATCAGTTGATCACTGAAGAGGAGATTATTTTTTAACCATAAAAGAGAGAATTGAACGAACTAGGGAGGATGCCATTTGGCATCCTTTTTTTGTTTGTTTTAATTAAGCGGATTCCATAGTTTTGCCATCCGTTTGTCAGGGCTGTGGTGAGCAGCCTATCTAATGCCTGAGTGGCGGAACTGGTAGACGCGCACGACTCAAACTCGTGTTCCTTTGGAGTGCCGGTTCGATTCCGGCCTCAGGTACAAAAACCCTTCTGCAGAAGCAGAAGGGTTTTTTTATTATTTGATTAATCGAAAGGAGTGCCGATTCGACCGAAACGTCGGCCCGGTCAGGCCTCAGGTACTTGAAGCCCTTTTAACGCAATTAGAAAGCCTTTTTTATTTACTTCCTTTTAAGTGCTAGTTGCGCCAGTAGTAACGAGCGTCCACCTCAGGCGCTTAATCTAAACTTACATCTGATTATGAGAACAGAATGGGTGACAGATTTACTCT
>JBLIFO010000023.1:0-23116 GCA_047633875.1 Marinoscillum sp.
TAATATCAGCCAAGCAAACCAAGTGCTTGCACTAGAGGCGCTTAATAACGAGCAAGTTAAGAATGAAAAAGTAGCTGTAATTCTAGCCCAAAGGGAACGATTGGAGGAGGTGCTACCTAAGCTGTCCATTGTCACAGAAGTACTTCCTAGTAATAGTAATTTTCTTTTGGTGAGGTTTGAGAAAGCAGAGGAGCTTTTCAAATACTTGACCAATAATGGAGTAGTCGTAAGGAACCGCACCAAAGAGAAGCACTGTGCAGATTGCCTGAGGATCACGATAGGGACACCAGAGGAAAACGACCGATTGCTGACTTTGCTTAACGCATTTATCCAATAGTTTAAAGAACTTACTTTTCTAATTTCAAAGACATCAACCTATGAGACCTATTCTATTTCTAGATCGAGATGGTACCATTAATCATGAAACGGCTGACGAACAGATCGATCACATAGACAAGGTCAGCTTTCTTCCAGATGTATTTTATTACCTGAGAAAGATCCAAGCGGAAACAGATTTCCTATTGGTAATGGTTACGAATCAAGATGGATTAGGGACAGCAGCTTTCCCTGAAGACACTTTTTGGCCAGTGCATAATTTGATCATGCGTGTACTAGAAAACGAGGGAATCAAATTTGATGCGGTACATATTGACGAGCATTTCCCCAAGGACAATCATCCAAATAGGAAACCGGGCATTGGTATGCTTACGGAATATCTGAATGGCGAATATGACATAGCCAATAGCTACATGGTTGGTGATCGTGTGACGGATATTCAGCTTGCGGAAAATCTAAAATGTAAAGGAATTCACATTGCCGATGAAGGTGAAACTTCCGCTGTATTAACCACTTCGAGTTGGAAAGAGATTTATGAATTTTTGGTTTTACATCCAAGAAAGGCTTCCGTAACGCGTAAAACCAAGGAAACGGACATCTTCATTGATCTGAACCTAGATGGCTCTGGAGTTACTTCGATGGACACAGGCTTGGGCTTCTTTGACCACATGCTGGATCAGTTGGGCAAGCACGGAGGGATAGACCTTACGGTGAAAGTGAAGGGAGATCTGCACATCGACGAACATCATACCATAGAAGATACGGCATTAGCCCTAGGTGAATGCTTTTTGAAAGCTTTGGGTAACAAGAAGGGCATCAATCGCTACGGGTTTTTATTGCCTATGGATGATGTTTTGGCGCAAGTCGCTATAGATTTTGGTGGTAGGCCGTGGATGGTTTGGGAAGCGGAATTCAAGCGTGAAAAAATAGGAGAGATGCCCACAGAGATGTTTTTGCATTTCTTCAAATCCTTCTCAGATACAGCCAAATGCAACCTGAATATCAAGGCAGAAGGCGACAATGAGCATCACAAGATTGAAGGTATCTTCAAAGCTTGGGCTAAAGCCATCAAAATGGCTATCAAGCGCAATCCTGAAGAAATGAGTAGTCTTCCTAGTACGAAGGGAGTGCTTTAAAACTTAAGCTACCCTTTTCAATCCTCTTGGGAATGGTCGGTAGGCATAGTGATAAAGTACTGTTTCAATCGCAATTTTGATGGCTTCATTGATTGGCAAGATCATATTGCCTAGGCGAAAGTCTATCTGATTGAGTTGCTGGTAGTAATCTGAAAATACTGGCACATAGACACCCTCTTTTATGTTTTTTACAGCTTGTTCATAGCTGCTCACCTGATTTTCTTTGATCAGTTTGCAAGTTGCTAATCTTAGCGCACCAAACTTATCTCGAGTTGCACCATATCCAAAAAGTCTGCAAATAAGTCCGCGATAGTGATACTCACCACATCTGCCATTTACAGTGTCGCCTACAGAAAGAGGTTGATAAAGTAAACAAGTAGCGTCAGACGTGTCATTGAGACTTTGCAGAACTTGCTCCGTTTGACGAGTCAAAAAAAGATGAAAAGCGTAAGGGAGAAATTCCAATGGTGACGCATCTATGTCTGGCTTGGTGCAGCATTTGCCGCATCCTGCCAAACAATGGAGGCCGGTTTCAGCCTGAAATCCTGAGATTTCCTTGTCGAGTTTGCCGAACAACCGTTCGACAGCACTCACTTTGCGCGCTATGGACATTTATAAATACAAAACTAGTTGATTTGAATTTGCTTGTTGGAAAATATTAAGGTTATAAAAAACTATAAATGGGTTCATTTTCATAAAAAATAACGGTCTATAAATTGAATTTATTCTTCTCGATTCTAAAAGATACCAGTGATGAACTACCTAAAATTTCGAATTATGAAAAATCTTATTTTAATATTATCGATGCTTGTCATTGTATTGGCATGTAAAGAAGAAACTCCTTCAGCTTTTTACCTAAATACTAATTTCAACTTTTATATCGAGGATATAAACGGCGAAGATTTACTTAGTTATAGTCATCCAAATGGGATCAATAGAGAGGATATCAAAGTCTATTATATGGTAGACGGCACTTATGAATTGGTACTGCCCAATGATCGATCCTATGCCAATGGATATTCAATTATTGCACCATCACAATTGTCAGATTCCAAAGGGAAGACTCATCATACCTTTCGTTTGGCTACCAATGCTGACAACCTTGTTGATGATAAATCTTTGACGTTAATCTCTTGGGGCAATGATGATGCAGATACTGTGATGACGCAATATTCGATTTCGGGGAATAGTAAAGCTCTTAACAAGATATCTTTCAACGGTGGTGAACTTTTGTCTGGTGCTGAATTGATTGACTTTACTATTGTCAAGTAGCTCTATTCGTCTTGTGAATTCTAATAAAAAGAACCTGAAGCTCACCTTCAGGTTTTTTATTCATCCCTCAAAGAATCCACAGGATCAGCCAGCGCTGCTTTGGTGATGATCCATCCGGTAGTCAATATTCCCATTGTGAAAATCAAGAGCGCACTGAAAATTAATGGAAATGCACCCACACTGATATGATAGGCATAAATCTCATCTAGCAATCCTGTTGATAGAAAGTAGCCACCCACACAGCCTATAAGACCCGAAATGGCTAGTATGATTGCGAACTCTTTGCTTAGGAGCATTACAAGATTGGTAATACTCGCGCCCAGTGCTTTTCGCACACCAATCTCTTTGGTCCGCTTTTCCACATTTAAGGATGCTAGCGCATAGATGCCTGAGATAGAAAGCAACCCACCAAGGATGGTTAGGAAAATGAATATTTTCTTCAGATTGTTATTGGTCTCGCGCAAGCCGCGAAGGATATTGTCCTCCTGATAGTTTCCGAAATAGGGTTTTTCAGGGAATAACTCTTGCCAGATTTTCTCCACACTCTCATTGACTGCCCCACGGTCTTCGGGTGCGCATCTAATAGCCATCACACTATATTCATATGGTTTGGAAGGGTAAAAGATAAATGGTTCGGCTTCTTTTGACCGGAAAAGGTTGTCCACATGATTTTCTATTACCCCGACAATTCGCATGCGCTCTCCACGAATGATTACCGTTACACTCAGGGGATTGCCGGAAAGGTTGCAATGCTCCAAGAAGGCCCTATTTACGACTACAGATGAAGTTTTGTCAGTGGTAGATGCTAGATTTAGGAAACGCCCTTCTGTGATTTTGAGCCCCATGGTCTCAAAGAAATTCTCTCCAACTTCGATATGCTGTACAGAATATTCTGAGGTGTCGATAGATACAGGAAATGGGTAGCTACTCCACCCAAGCATGTGGTGAGAGATCGCTGTGTTTTCGACCTTCGGATTGTTCCGTATTCTTGCATTGAGCAAATCATATTCCTTTTCGCTGCTGATAGAAGTCATGATTACATTTTTGTAGTCATAGCCGTAGTTGATAGCTTCTTGAAACTTGGTATTCTGTGTGAAAACTATGCCGTGAATCAACACAATTACTGAAATGGCAAACTGGAGAGTTACTAAAGTCTTGGTAAACCAATTGGCTCCTTTGAGTTTTACATTGCTCTTGAGTAGCTGTGCCGGAGTGAATTTGCTATTCGCAATTGCTGGATAGAGCCCTGCCAACAATGAGGCGGAAAATACGAGTACCAAAAGCGTAACTACCAAATTCAGTCCATTGAGGTCAGAAAGACCATAATTCAGCCCCCACATATCTGCAAATTCTGCTGCAATAAACCTTGCCATAATTAGCCCTATCAAAAGCGATAGGACAATAGTCAAGAGCATCTCAGTGAGAAACTGAATGACAATCATTCTCCTAGAGGCACCTATCACTTTTCTCACGCCTACCTCTTTGAGACGCCTTGCCGTGATTGCAAAAGAAGTATTTGTCAAATTGAAACAAGCGATGAGCAGAATCATCAAAGCCATCGTTGAAAATACAATAAGTGGCATCATGCTAATCGGCACATTGATCATACTCCACCCTATATCATCTTCGTTGAACGGTTGATTAAATGGATTTAATTCAAAGCCCGTCACTTTAGCGTCGGGCTTCATCTCTTTTATAAGATTTAAATATTCCGTGAGAAGCGGAGCAATTTCCTCTGCTCTTTCTGGGTTTGAAAGATTGACGAACAAAGCAGGATCTCGCCAATCTCCCCATTCACTGCTTGTAAGATTATAAACGTCCATGAAATTTTCATACCTCATCAGTATGTCAAAATATAGAGAGCTATTCACGGGTTTGTTCTTGAAAACCGCACCTACCACAAACTGTCGCTCAACTTGGTTTGGGAGATAGCATTTAATTGTTTGACCAATTGGGTTTTCATCATCGAAAAACTTCTTTGCGGATAGGTCACTAATTGCAATTATATTTTTCTCTTGAAAGCTTCCGAAATCTCCTTTAATCAATTCATAATCGAAGATGTCGAAAAACGTACTATCTGCGAATTGAATACTTTCAGTAAAAGATTTTTCATTAACGCGGACGAAAGCACCCGCAGAGTTGAATCTGGTGAAAGAGGTTACACCTGCGATGTTTTCACTTAGTGCTGGTCCAAGATTGATGGGTGCTAAGATATGTCTACCAATCCGATCTTTATCTTGGTATAAGGTGTGAACGACAAAGGTGTTTTCATAGCGTTCATCATCGAAAGCATCATCAAATTCGATATTGAAAGCCAGAATCAGGTAAGCCGTCATACAACAGGCTAGGGCTATGCCCAAGCCAAAGGAGTTGATGATTACATAGCTTTTATTCTTCTTGAAATTGCGAAGGGCTGTAAGTAAGAAATTGCGTAGCATAGGTCTGGTGCTGTTTAAACGCTAATTACCTCATATTAATTGTAGTGAGTGTCACTCCCAAGTAAAGGATTGTCACAAAATGTCACCGCAACTAAATTTTGTAAAATTAGATGTCTAACAACTCATTTCACCAACTTCGCTTCCTCAGGAAGAGCGCCTGTCTCGTCAAGAATGCCCGTCATCTTGAGATGGGTCACCACAGGTTCTTTTGCCATTCGTACCAACGTAATGTGATCAAAAGCCATAGAGTCTTTGGAGTCTTGCCAGCCACCAGTAGTTCCAAGAATGGTATAGTCCCTTCCATTCCTTTCTCGATAGGAAAAGGAGTGCTCATGACCATTAAATAAGGTGTAGGGTCTATTTGCTAAGACTGTTTCCAATTCGCCCAACCCTAAACTGTCAGTTCTTTTCCATACTGGCTTATGCATAAAGAGAAATGTCCAGCGTACCTCAGGGTATTTTGCTAGGACATCTTTGAAGTATGCCTGCTGCTCAGGACTGATACCACCCACCATACTTTCTTGCATTTTGGCATATTCTGTGTCGCTAAATTTTCCAGCTATTTCTCCTCTTATTACTTTCATGGCTATGTTTCGAGCGGTATTTACCTCGAGCATGCGTGCTTCGCCATAGTCTTCAGAGTCGATCATCAAGAAAAGGACATTTTCATATACAAAGTGATAATACAAAGGCCCAAATCGCTCCTGCCAATACTTGGCCATGACAGGGTTGGTGAGGTCGTGATTTCCGCCAACATGAAAGAAAGGCATATTGAGTTTCAAAGTGCGGTCATCGAACGAGTCCCATTCAGCCTTAAGCTGTGAGAGATCTTCTGTTCCTCCTTCGATCAAATCACCAACACTGGTAACGAAGGTAGGATCAAGTCGATTGAGTTGCTTCACCGCTGAGCTATAGACACCAGCTCGCTCACCACCAGTAAGATCAGAGATGATCGCGAAGGTGAAGTCTTCTTCGCTGAGCTCAAATGTGTCTTTCGTCCAAGGTTTCACTGGGCCGGTTACGTCATGCAAGAATACTGGGACTTCTTTTTTATTTAGCTCATCTTTTATTGACTCACCTGGATTTGGCTCACAGCCAAAAAGAGAAGCGATGATCAGTACGACTAATGCTAAATTCTTCATGTGTAAAGTTGCTTAGTTTTTAAGAAACGGCAGTTTGCCTGACGTTGCTTATATATTACTATTTGTGATTATAAGATTGGGATACAAAAATCTACGATGCACTTCTTTTCAGGATGATTGTTAAAATTGTTGTGATAAAGTTCAAACGGAAATTGTTCACTCATTTTGTGACCCTGCTCTTTCATCCATTCAAAAAGCGCTTCCCAGACCGGACCGAATAGGTCTGGTGTGATGACAAGGCTAGCTACTATGTGCCTTCCACTTGGTATGGTATAAGGTGCGAGTTCGCCTTCAGGAGCTATCAATACTTTCGTCTTAATGCTTGCGCGAATCCTCACTTTTTCTGGAGGGGTCACTTTGAAGCTATCGTGATAGATGGTAATCACTTTCACATTTGGATCGCTAATGAGCCCTTTTGGTCCCGCCCATTTCATCAGTCTGTTAAATGCGTCACTTAAGCCACCAACACCCACTTGGAGAATACTAGCGAGCTTTATTTCAGCTATGTTGATCACTTGCAGTTTTGCGTTGCTTTCTATCCAGCTTTTTTCAGATTCCATGCTACAAACATAGTTTTCAAAATGGAGAACAACCTTTTGAAAATTCCATGTAGTCTTAATCAATCACTTTGATCCTGTCGAAGAGTGTTTGTTAATCAAATATTACTTCGAATCTATTTCGTTCTTAAGTCTGCAATGGAAGAAACCCTCCAAGAGTTTTAAACTCTTGGAGGGTTAGTGGAACTCCTCAGAGCAGATTATCTTCACACCATGTTAAAAGCACTTTTCAAAATACTCTTTCGCATGGACCGCTGGACCTTGCATAAACCAGCTCCGGCTGAAGCCTTTCGATGTGTGATGATAGCAGCTCCACATACGAGCAATTGGGATTTTGTATTTGCGATCAGCGCCATGGATCAGCTTGGCCTGCAACCAAGATTTACCATCAAAAGGGAATTTAACTTTTTCCCTTTAGGAAAACTGATTGGGGACCTTGGCGCGATCTGGATAGACAGAGCAGGTGTGAAGAAGCAGGGAATGACAGAGTTTATGGCAGCTCTTTTTGAGCAAAGACCTGGACCACTGACTGTAGTAGTGACACCAGAAGGTACAAGATCAAAAAGCACCAAATGGCGGACGGGATTCTATTTTGCTGCACTGCAAGCCAAGCTGCCCATTTGCATGGCTTTTATGGATTATGAAAAAAAGCTGACTGGAGTTGGTATGTGCTTTATGCCAAGTGGCGAGCTGGAGGCAGACATGAAAATCATCATGGATTACTACGCTACCATCTCTCCTAAGTTCCCTGAGAACTTCGCTTTGGATGAGCGGTATGCATAATCTTATATTGTGTAGTATTCGACCATTTTATGGATTTCCTTCTTTGTCGTTAGAAAAAGTAAGCTATGAAAACAATGACTTGTAATGAATTTGGTGGGGCATGCGATGTAGCATTTCATACGGATACTTTCGAAGAAATGGCTGAGCTCAGTAAAAAGCATGCAATGGAGATGTTCCAAGCAGGAGATGCAAACGCTCATGCAAACTCCTGAAGCTATGTCAAAGTGGTTTGACGACAAGCGTAAGGATTTTGAGGCGCTTTCAGACAATTAATAATTAGTACCTTTTAAATACACCTTAATTTATTGACACTTCCTGAACACAATGAAAAACTTGAAATACCTGCTACTCTCGATCATCTTAGTATTTGCATTGACACAATGCAAGAATGACGACTGTGTCGAAAGACAAGTAGAGGATTGTTTGTGCTTTTACAATTACGACCCTGTATGCGGTTGCAATGGGAAGACCTATGGCAACAGTTGTGTCGCGGAATGCTCAGGAATCACAGACTATTCTAAAGGTGAATGTGAGTGATAACAGCACACACCTGATCAACGCCTTTCAGTATTATTTAATTTGACCATTAGGTATGAAGTCACTTAACAACCTAGCCGATCAATTTACCAAAACCCCACGCAGACTATTTCTGATAGATGGTTTAGGTGCTGTTTTGTCTGCCATGATGCTAGGTTTTGTTTTGGTTCCGTTTAATGAGTTCTTTGGATTTCCGGTTTCCACGCTATATGTTTTAGCCGCTTTGCCTTGTGTATTTACCGTTTTCGATGCGTATGCGTATTTCAAAAATGGGGAAAGTACAATGCGCCATTTGTCTATCATATCTACTTCAAACATTTTGTATTGCATATTTTCCGTATCAATGGTTATGTTTCATTTTGTGGCCCTACCTGGCTGGATTTATATTCTCTTGGAAATCACGATCGTCTTGATCTTTGTTTTAATTGAGAATAAAACAATCATAAGGTTGAGATTGAATTTGGAGTAGCGTTTACTAAGCACTCAAGTCTTTGCATGCAACTTTGGCTAGCGTGACTACACTTATCAATAGTTTTGCAGCAACACAAAGTGAAACATTCGATAACACCATGAAAGCAATAGGATTCAAACAATCATTACCCATTAGTGAAGAAGAAAGCTTTATAGAATTTGATATGGAGATTCCGTCTGCTTCAGGCTTTGACCTATTGGTAAAAGTGGAGGCGATTTCGGTAAATCCCGTAGATTTTAAGATTCGGCAAAATGCTGCAAAGGATAAAATATTGGAGGCGCCGAAAGTGATTGGTTGGGATGCAGTAGGTACTGTGACTGCTGTTGGGGAGCAAGTGTCCAGATTCAAAGTAGGTGATCAAGTATACTATGCTGGAGATCTCAATAGAAGTGGCTCTAATGCCGAGTATCAGCTAGTAGATGAACGCATAGTAGGGCACAAGCCCAAACGCCTATCAGTAGCCCAAGCTGCTGCGATTCCCCTGACGGGATTAACAGCTTGGGAATCACTATTTGATAGGATCAAAATCAGTCCATCGAAAGATAAAGGCAAGTCGGTGTTGATCTTGGCAGGTGCGGGTGGTGTAGGCTCAATCGCTATTCAGATAGCCAAGAAGGTGGCGGGACTCACTGTAATAGCCAGTGCATCACGACCAGAGACTCAGCAATGGTGTAAGGAAATGGGTGCCGACTTTGTGGTAAATCACCGAGACTTAAAGAATGAGCTAGATAAGATTGGCCATAGCCAAGTCAATTATGTGTTGGACTTTGTGGATTTAGGTAGTTATTGGGAAGTCATTGCTGAGATTATCAAACCGCAGGGACATATCGTGTCTATCACAGCAGGGGTTAAGCCACTCAATCTTGACATCCTCAAAGCCAAAAGTGTTTCCTTCTCATGGGAATTGATGTATACCCGATCCATGTTCGGAACGGATGATATAGAAAGACAACATGAGATTCTCAATGAGATCTCGGAGCTATTCGATGAAGGAGTATTGCTACCTACACTTACGACTACATTGGAAGGACTCACGGTAGAGAATCTTAAGCATGCTCATGAGCTACAAGAGTCAGGAAAGACTATCGGAAAGACGGTTATTCTATTTTAAAACCAAGCATAAGAGCGGAAATGATTGAATAGATTGTGCGTAAAGACGCATTAATTCAAAGAATCCAAAATGAGCATAAAGTATTACTTAGGAGCCCTTTTGTCAATTCCTCTTTTGCCTATCATGTATCTTCAAGGAAAGCGCATAAGAGCGAGTATACCAAAGCTACCGGAGGCTATGGGTCTTATGGGTTCGTGCAGAGTAATAGATAAAAATGTTAAATCGCTCAACCTGATGACTATAGGGGAGAGCACTATCGCGGGAGTAGGCGTGGCGACACACGAGGAAGGCCTCACCGGAACATTAGCGAAAGAACTCTCCCATGCTATGCAAGTGAATGCGAGCTGGCATGTCTATGCGCGTAGTGGTTATACAGCAGTCAATATTTCCAAAAAATTAATCCCGATAATAGAGGAAAAGAATATCGACCTTATTGTAATTGGACTCGGAGGTAATGATGCATTCAAGCTCAATAGTCCAAGAAAGTGGACTAGAGATGTTTCAGCTGTAATCGAGCAACTGCAAGGCAAGTATCCAAATACTCCTATTGTATTTATCAATATGCCTCCGATCAAGGAGTTTCCTGCGTTCACACCTTTGATCAAATCAATAGTTGGTAATCTGATAGAGTTGCTAGGTGAAGCGCTGAAGAAGACAGTCTTTAGATATGAAAACGTATATTATTTCGGGGAAATCATCACCATTGATACTTGGAGGTCTCGATATAATATTGACCCTTTACATGCTGAATTCTTTAGTGATGGGGTGCATCCCTCGAAATTGACTTATCAAACATGGGCAAAGGATATCGCTACGAGGATTCTGAGTAATCAAAGTATAAGGGCCTCATTAGAGCTGAGGCTGATTAATAAAATCATCTAGTTTATATCTAGATGCTACTTATACTTTTTTTTGAGTTGGCTTAGATATAGCTGCTCCACTTTCTCTCTAGCCCAAGGGGTTTTGCGAAGGAATGTCAAACTTGATTTAATAGAGGGATTGTAAGTGAAAGAGCGTATTGCAACGCTTTTTCCAAGTTCATCCCAACCTACATTTTCCACGAGATATTCCATGATCTCTGCTAGCTTCACTCCGTGCAGGGGATTATTTGGTTGGTTTTCGGTAACTCTGAATTTTATGTTTTTCAAATCCATAGATTGCAAAAGTAGCCGATTAATCAGACTGAAATTCAAAACAGGGAAACTTGACCTAAGGGTATAAAAAAAGCCGTCGTTGACGGCCTTTCTATTTTAGTTTTCGAATAATTTAAACCTATTTTGTCTTCTAAGAATGAACTTCCAAAAGCTATCTACTAAGTCAGAAAATGCATAGTGGATGATATTTTTTAAGTTGGATGTGTGATTTGGTTTTTTCATGTCGCTGGCTGTTATGTTAAAACTCACTTTTAATTTACGTTTAAAATGCTTAGCGGACTAGCATTTTTCAAATGATCAGGTTATTTTCCGGTTAATCAGGTGGATTTCATGGATGTACGGATTTTGAGGGTGGCTGTGATAAAAGATAATTGATCACTTAAAATAACTTGTAGACTTATGACGGATACTAAGAATTGTATTGAGTGTGGCAAAGAACTCTTTGGTAGATCTGATAAGAAGTTTTGTTCTGATGCATGCCGCAGTGCTTATAATAATATGTCAGTTAACACCAATGACAAATATATCCGGAGAGTGAATCGTAAGCTTTCGAAGAACCGTCAGATTCTCAGTAAACTAAACCCTGAAGGGAAAGCCACTCATCCAAAAGAGAAACTAGCTAAAGAAGGTTTCGATTTTGATTTCTACACTAATACCTACACCACCAAGGATAAGAAGATCTACTACTTCTGCTACGACCAAGGCTACCTTATGCTTAGTGATGATTTCGTCTTGATTGTCAAACGAGAGGTTGAGAATTAACCAATCACCTAGAATTTACTTTACTCATACTGTAGATCATCTACAGGATTTGCTGCTGCAGATTTATACGATTTATACCCCACTGTCAGTCCTGATATGGTAAGTATGAGTAGAAGACTAGCTAAATAATGCCATACCTGTATATCGATGTGATAGTAAAAATTATTGAGCCAGTTGTTCATGATCTGAGCGCCAAGTGGAACAGAAATCACATAACCTAAAATTATCGATACAGCGTACTCTTTTGTCATGCGTAGAAGTAATCTTGAAGAGCAAACAAATCATGCGAGCGCATCGAGGTAACCTCAGGGTGAAATCGAATCTTGGAAATGGCGCTACCTTCGAGATGAGTTTTTGGAAATTTTAAATTAACAGAATGAAAAGAGTACTGATTATCATAGGCGTGACCCTTGTCACATTGTTAACCGCCATCTTTGTTTTCATACAATTGCAAAGAAACCCATTGCCACCTACTCAGGAGGGTAAGGAAGCGGAAGCTTTGGCAGACAAGATGTTGAACGCATTGGGATTTGAAGCTTATAAAACTATAGATAGAATATCTTGGTCATTTCCAAGAGGACATCACTACGTTTGGGACAAATCACAAGATTCCGTCCTAGTAAAATGGGACGATTATGAGGTGAAATTCCGCACCACGACCCTTGATGGATGGGCAACTCTTGCCGATGCAAGGCTGTCAGGTGAGCAATTGAAAGAGGTTCTAGTTGAAGCTTGGTCCATGTTTGCTAATGACTCTTTTTGGCTAGTTGCACCTTTCAAGATTCGTGATCCGGGTACCTCACGGGGTTATGTGAAGTTAGAAGAGGGAGAAGCTTTATTGGTATCTTATTCTAGTGGTGGTGTCACGCCGGGTGATTCTTACCTATGGATTTTCGATGAGACGGGCAGACCAAAAGCTTGGCGCCTATGGACCCAGAAGATACCTATTTCGGGTATTGAGTTTAGTTGGCATGGGTGGCAAGAGCAAAAGGGTGCTTGGTTTGCGCCATTGCATCAGGGAGTAGTTGCGATCGATCTTAAAAACTTAAAAGTAGAATAAATGCAGAAGCAGAAAAATGTCTTAATCACGGGTGTGAGTACGGGAATAGGTGCCGAATGTGCCAAGGTATTTGCAGGAAATGGATACAGAGTTTTTGGGAGTGTACGCAAAGAAGCAGATGCTCAAAGTCTGAAAGATGAGTTGGGTGATCAATTTGAGGCATTAGTTTTTGATGTTACTGATCATGAGGCTGTTGATCGTGCAGCTGAGCAATTAACAAAAGTACTTGACGGAGAAGGTTTGGCTTGCTTGATTAACAATGCAGGGATGGCAGTAAGTGGCCCAATGATGCACGTTTCCATGGAGGATCTGAAACTTCAGTTTGACGTCAATGTGATTGGTCTGGTCAAAGTCACTCAAGCTTTCTTGCCATTACTTGGCGCAAAAAAAGACTACCCTCATCACCCAGGAAAAATCTTAAATATTAGTTCAGTCGCTGGTAAAATAGGCATGCCCTTCATGGGCCCATATGTCGGTTCGAAGCATGCTTTGGAAGGGATCTCAGAGTCTATGCGTCGTGAATTAATGCTCTATGGAATAGATGTGATCGTGATAGGTCCTGGAGCTATCAAGACCCCAATTTGGAACAAAGGCATGGATCAAATAAGTACAGATAATGACTTTGCAGAGTCGCTCCAAATATTTGGAGGAAGGGTGATTAAAGGCACGTTGAAGCATGCGCTAGAGCCAGATGACTTAGCACGAAGTATCTTCAATATTTTTAATAGTACAAGTCCAAAAGTGAGGTATGCATTCGTTAGTGAGAAGTTTAAGGGTTGGGTACTTCCTAGGCTTCTTCCATCACGTTTTATTGATAGGGCCATCGCCAAGATGCTTAAGTTGAAGAGGAGTTGATGTAGGGATATTACGCCTATCCATCCTTAGCTTGTTACGTACGTTGAGTGGGAGGTAAGCTGAAAAACTGGATCCTGCCAAGTCTAATATTCGATCAGATGTTAGACAACATAATAGCGATGGCATTAAATCTAAAGTAACCAAATAGCATTTTTTTCTTTGGAATAATGCCATCCGGAGGTAAAACCCAAATGCTTAAAATACCCCTTTCAAGTGACTCTAAAGCTGTATAAAATACCCATTTATGGGTATTGACTATTGTTGAATTCGTTTGTAGATTTAATAATAAAATAAACTACAATGAAAAAACCACTACGATTTTTAGGATTCCTTGTTTGTCTGTTTGCATATTCTGCATTCGCACAAAATTTAGACGATTACTCGGATGATGCGCCAATTTCTAAACCAAGAATTTCTGGTGCTTTTGATCAACAAAGCGCAGCAGTTGCAGCCGTAACTGACTCCCATGCTGGAGGAAAAAAAATGACCTTTCAGGGTTCCCTTTTTGAAAATGGAGAACCTTATAATGGAACCTCTGATTTGAGTTTTTCTATTGACTTAGGCACTACCCAGCCATGGTCAGAGGCACATGTTTCTGTGCCGGTTGTCAATGGACTCTACTCTGTTGTATTGGGTTCTATTAACCCTTTGCCTTCTACTCTTTTCTATGATGCCGATGAGCGAACCGTCATTGTGAAGGTTGGAAATGTAACCTTGGGTCAAGTGAAATTATATGAGCCGTTTTCGGCCGCTTTTCCAGACACTTTGTCCAATAACGTGGATTTGAGCAATCGGCCTACCTTATTAATTTCACAATCAGGGTCAAATGGAGCTGGAGCAGCTTCTTTAGAAGCATATTCTAATGCTGATTCCACAGCTTATGGTATTTACGCTGAGGCAAATGGAAGTGGCAACAACTATGGTATTTATGGATTTGCGAAATCTACTTCTGGTGGTGCTCGTGGCGTAATAGGTACAGTGGATGTTTCTGAAAATCCAAACTCTTATTTTGATATAGGTGTAAACGCTCAAGTTTATGGGACATTGACAGATTCTGCATCTTTCTCAGTTGGAGCCTATGGTCAAAACACTGTTCAAGGTGGAAGCGAAGCCTGGGGTACTGGAGGTTTTGCTGGTGGCACAGGGGTAAATAGAGCTTTTCGTGGACGAGCTAACTCTACCGTTGGCATGACAGCACCACAATACGGCGCTTGGTTACAAGCAAATGGCCGTGGAACAGGAGATAGCTACGGTAGCTGGTCACGTGCAGCAGGTGCTGGCCGAAATATTGGCGTATATGGAACAGCTGGTGGGGGCACAGAGAATTGGGCCGGCTGGTTTGATGGTGATTTATATATCTCAGGCCAGGTCATAGCAGATGGTGGCGTACCTGTGGATTACCGATCTAAAAAATATGTTCTTGAAAATACATTCAATGAAACAGAAATCGCAGACTGGACAGCTTTCAACAATGGTGGACAACTAAATATTAAGGGTATAAAATCAACTAGTGATAGTACAGCATCTATCGGTGGAGGAATTTCTACCGGTGGTAAGTTTTGGGAAGGAACTCCTCAGTTGGGATATTTTCATCTTAGAGGCACAGTTAATAATGCGAATTACTTTGGGGCAAACATGAAATTTTCACTTGAGGCCGTAGCTCGTGAAAATTCTGAAGAAGCAGAATTCAAAATGTATGGATCAGAGCTAGATGAAAATTCTGCAACTAAAGTGGTTCTACAAATGAACACTATTAGAAATGACCAGGGTCGAAGTGCTTCTGAAATTAGAGGTTTTGGATCAAGGACCGAAAATTTTACGCTTGGAGCAAAATATTGGGAGACTGACGGTACCGAACTTCCATTTTTGAACTTCAAAGGAACTGCTACGGGTTCTTTCATTAATGACAATGGAACACCAGGAGATACAACAGACGATTTCACTGATCAGGGTCTCAAAGACTTGATCTGGATGGATGTTCAGAAATGGCAGGATGGCACTGAAGTGGGTAACTTAACATTAAGAGGATCTGATGGTTCTGAATTTTCGATCAATTCTCATGGGATTGATCCTAATTCAAAATTTAATAGGATTGCTATGAAGGATACTTTAGATAGAGGAGCAGTTACGCTGGCAAGAAGACTTGGTGGAGGTGGTACCCTTCAGTTTCCGTCAGTCACAGGTCAATATGCTTATAACTGGATTCAAAATTATGTTAATGCCGATGGTTCTGCTGCAGGTTCTGCTCAAGTGGCGAATATAGCAGCGGATGGCACTTATTTAACTGGGACGGGGATGTCTGGCGGCTTCTTCTATATTGACTCGTGGGCTAATGAGAGATTTTATACAAATGTTGAATTGGGACTGACTCAGGAAGCGAACAAATTACCTTATCTGAATCTTAGAGGTAGCGAGATTCTTGAATGGTTTGATGATAAAGGAACTGCAGATAGTACTGATGATACTTCAGGTACTTACTTACCTGATTTAATATCCATGAGAGTTACTCGTCAAGAAGATGGAACAGAACTGGGAAATTTCATTTTGAGAGGAACAGATGGTTCTGAATTCGGTATTTCCTCACACGGGATCACACAGTCGATTGATTATAGGTCGAAAGAATTTGTGCTCGAAAATGAGTACGATGGTCGTCAAATTGCAAATTGGAAATCCTTTGGTTTAGGAGGTCAAATGAATATTGGTGGAATCATTGATACCAATGACACAACATCTAGTCAAGGTGGTGGAATTTCTACCGGTGGTAAGTTTTGGGAAGGAACTCCTCAGTTGGGATATTTTCACCTTAGAGGCACAGTTAATGATGCGAATTACTTCGGGGCAAATATGAAATTTTCACTTGAAGCGATGAAAGATGATGTAGCTGAAGAAGCAGAGTTCAAAATGTATGGATCAGAGCTAGATGAAAATGCGGCTACAAAAGTGGTTTTAAGAATGAACACTATCAGAAATGATCAAGGGCAGAGTGCTTCTGAAATTACTGGGCTAGGCTCTTATACAGAAAACTTCAAAATTGGAGCGAAAGTTTGGGAGACTGACGGTACTGAACTCCCGTATCTCTCGATGAAGGGAACAGCATCTGCACCTTATTATAATGACAATGGAACACCGAATGATTCGACAGATGATGATTCAGGAGAATATACCAAAGACCTGATATGGATGGATGCGACAAGATGGGAAGATGGTAGTGAAAGAGGTCATATTTCATTGAACAGCACCAATGGATTTTCTCATAAAATGGAAGATTGGATTAGTGAAATAAGGAATGATGGTGGAGATGGTACTTACAGTCAGCAGCGTTCCAATGTATTTAGAGTTAAAAATGATAATGATCCTTACTCGAGCGTTTTTCTAACTAGATCTTCTAATGGTAATGCTTTTTTGCAATTGGCATCACATGATAATGGTACATCTAGAGGAGTTTTGAACATAGGATCAGATTATGATGGACCATATTTATCAATGGCAGCTGCAGATGGAAGCAGAAGAATCGGATTGATAGTCAATGATGATTCTGGGGCTTCAATAAACCTCAGAGGTGCTATAGATGTACAGAATGATGTTGACTCATTAGGTCAACCTATTTATGGTAGACCAATTCTAGTTCAGTTGAAAGTTGATAAGAATGATAGTTTAAGTGAAGAAAGTGGCGCTATTTATGTCGCAAATGCATCTGGTGAAAAGACCATTTCTCTAAATGGAAGTACAGGTAATCTTAACATTGCGGGAATCCTTACACAAAATTCTGATGCACGCTTGAAAAAGGATATAAACACTTTAGAAGGTGCTCTCAAAAACGTAACTAAGATGCGAGGTGTATCATACCATTGGAAGGATGAATCAAGAACTTCAGCAAAACAGATCGGAGTTATTGCTCAAGAAATAGAGTCTATTTATCCTGAGTTCGTAAGTGAGGATAATAACGGAACTAAATCTGTAAACTATGCTCAGATGACTGCAGTCCTTATTGAAGCAGTGAAAGAGCTAAATGCGGAGATCGCTTCGCTCAAAGAAACCAATGAGATACTGAAGACTGAAGTTTCTAATGCCAAACAATTGGAGGATCGTTTGCTGCAGATAGAAAAACTGCTAGGAGTAAAAACGAATGATACTGCAAACGCAAACAAATAAGCAATATGAAAAGCTCTATATATAGGCTTTGCGCTTTTGGTTTGCTGCTGATAGGCTTTTGTTCGGATACTTTCGGACAAGATACCCTTACGAGATACACTACTGCTATTGGCGGTAGGTGGTTCTCAGCGGGTAAGTTTACAAGCTTTATCACAGTAGGTCAATTGGGAGCCGAAACCCGTTTGGGTTCAGATAGTTCTGTATGGACAGGGTCTGTTGGATTTTCAGTACCAGTTTTTGATATTCGAAAGAATCAACCTCCAGTGGCAGTCGCATCGAGGTTTTTTATTCAGCAGGATATCTACTTACCTCTATTGCTGGATGGTTTTGATCCTGAGGGAGATTCTATCGTTTTTGAAATTGTAACTGCACCTACGACTGGTACCCTTACAAAAATAGATGGAACACTTTCTGAGTTTGATTTTACACCTAATGCAGGTTTATTGCCAGATCAGGCATACAGTGATAGTTTGGTTTTCAAAGTCACAGAGGTTCATGGTCGAAAGCAAAGTTCTTCAGCTGCTACTTACAAGTTCAGTTACTTGTTTCCTGATGTGGATCATGATATAACTCAAGTGGCGTTCGCTGGCACGACGCTCAGCGTGAATTGGTTAGATGAGGTACCAAATGCAAGATACGGTGTAGAGGTATTGTACTATGATCTTTCTAATGTGAATACTGCTGGATTCAAGTCATTGTACAATCAGACTTCAGCTGCCTCAGCTTTCAACCCTATAGATGGGGTCTTTTCTTTAGGTTTTGAAGTCAGTCAGGCTGCGCATCCTTATGTGTTTGCTGGAAATAAAGTCCTCATCACTGTGGTTATCACTACGCCAAATGGGGCTTCTGATTTCGAGTCGTATGTTATAGACAATGGATCTGGGGGTAGGATAGATGCTTCTGAGGATGGTTCTTTCTTCGCATTTGCAAGCAATATGACTGTAGCTGAGAATAAGCAAGTTGCTTTGAATCTTGTGGCTGTTGAGTTGGGAGCATTTGATTTGACCAATGCTACTTTGGAAATCATCAAAGGAGCTGGTCAAGGAAACATCTCAATTCCAAGTGTAAAGCAGCTCAGCACCAATACCAAAACATGGCTTTTGAATTATACTTCTACAAAGCAAGTTGGAGGGGTCGATTCTATTCAATTTAGGGTATATAACCCTGAAAGGAAGCTCTTTGATACTGCATGGGCACATGTGACCATACAGGATGTAAATGACCCACCAGTGATCACCCGACTTGCAGATCAAAGAACCAATGAGTCTGTCCCATTGATACTTGATTTGGCTTTCAATGATCCTGATAATGAGGTGGAAGTAATCGTGGAGTCTAATGAAAATACCCGCGTACCAGTCTCTTATGCTGATGGGAAAATTACGATTTCTCCTGATGAGGAGTTCAGCGGTAAAGTATCTGTAAATGTGATTGTAACTGAGATTGCAACTGCTGAGAGCTATGTAGCATTCGATCGGTTTGATGTGACTGTGATCGCTGTGAATGATCCACCAAAGCTTGCTGCGGTGAATGATCAGACAATTGAGGAGGATACGCAAATCTCTTTGGTTTTGTCTGCAACAGATCCAGATGCGCTTTTACCAGTGTTTGAATACTCTGCAGCGTTGAGTGATCCTTCAAAGTTTACTGTGGAAATAGAGGATAATAATGTGAAGATCATTCCGAATAAAAATGTGAACGGAACTTTCACTATTGATCTCTTTGCCGATGACCGTCTTGGTACACTTACGTCAAAATCTGCTGCAGAATCTGTTCAATTGGTCATCATTCCTGTGAATGATGCGCCCGAGATTGTGAAAGCAATTCCAAGTCAAAAAGTAGTTGTTGGCTTGCCTTCATATAACATCAACTTGAAAGGCTATTTCACAGATGTTGAGAGTCCAGGAAGCCTGATCTATACGGCTAGCGGCAATACCAATGTGACTTTGACTTTCAGCAATGGAATCATGACGGTTACACAAAACGCAAACTTTGCTGGAGTTGAGGATATTGTAATTACTGCCTCCGACGGTGAGCTTTCAGTTTCCCAGAATGTTGCATTTGTTGCAATAACTCAGAGTGCAAATATTGTAGCTGCAAGCCCAATTGAATTGGTTTTGTTAGACGAGGATTTTGATGCCACTACAATAGATGCTTCTGGCGTCTTCCAGGATCAGAACAATGCCAATGCAATTTTTAAATATGAGTTGGTAGGTGGAGATTTCCTTTCCACATCTATAGACAGTGTTAGTGGCTTGATCACGGTCGTTTCTGAAGCAGAGTACTCTGGCAAAGAATCTTTCTTCCTGATTGGTACAACTGCTGGGCAGTCGAACTATAGTCTCTTTGATATTCAGGTAAATGCTGTAAATGACGCGCCAGTTATGTTGGCACCAAATACTGTATTGGCTCAGGAAGATGTTCCTGTTTCGAATATTTTTGTGGAAGCAAGTGATATTGATAACGATATAGCAGACTTGTCAATTTCCATTGCATCTTCAGATGAGAGTATTCTACCAGCAGCATCTGTGACAGCAGTGAAATCGACAAGCGGATTCTTCCTTTCTTTTGTAGCTCTAGCAGATAAGTATGGAGATGTGACACTTACATTGACTCTTTCCGATAAGGCACTTTCAGTTAATGCAAATGTGGCAGTGGAGATTCAGTCAATAAACGATGCACCAATACAGGCTTTGGCGTCATTGGCTCCTACTTTAGAGGATGCTTCCTTTCTCTTAGACATTTCGGAGATTTTTACCGATATCGAAGGAGATGTGTTGACACTCGCTGTAGACAAGATGCCTGAGTGGGCTATACTGGAAGACGGACTCATATTAGGTACTCCTAATAATGAAGATGTTGGCGTTTGGGTTATCACTGTAAGTGCGGATGATGGCAATGCAGGAACATTAACGGCTTCTTATCAACTAGATGTTCAAAATGTGAATGACGCACCTACTTTGCTAGCCGAGTTGGATGACATTACTGTATTTCAAGAGAATCAGTGGATATTCAATTTCCCTTCTTCAATCTTTACAGATGTAGATGCTGGAGATGTTTTGACTTATAGTTTTGAAACCATCCCGACATGGGCTACTGTAGATGGGTCCTCAGTGAAAGGAACACCGCGATATGAGGATCTAGGAAGTTATGACTTGGTAGTGAAAGCCACAGATAAGGATGGACTTAGCGTGTCAAACGCTACTAAAGTAGTGGTTGCATTTAGCTTATATCCAGCAGTGGTGGAGGTGAGTTTTCCTGATCAATGTGCTTCAGGAAAATACGATGTACAAGCTTCAGGAGCCATCAACTACAAATGGTATGATGCTAACAAGACATTACTTGCAAGTAATGTCGATAAATTAAGCCTAGATCCAGGTAGCTATTTCATAGAAGGTATTGATAGCGAAGGACGCGCAACACCTGAGAAGGTGGCATTTGAACTAGCCAAATGTCTTGTACTTGCGTCAGAAGAAGAGCAAATCACCCTTTATCCAAACCCTGCACATGAAGTGTTGAATTTGGCGAATGTGATTGGTGCTTCGAATATCAAGGTTTTTGATGCGCTTGGCAGAAAGTATGAATTGAGCCAAACTGCAAGTGAGAAATTGATCAAGATTGATATTTCGACTTTGTCTGTCGGCATGTACTTCTTGAAGTATGAGCAAAACGGACAGACGAGCATTAAGAAATTCGTGAAGTCTAAATAGGATTTTTTAAAACAATAAAGGGCATCTCAGGAAGGTGAGTACATCACGGAACTGAGATGCTTTTTTATTTCCCCAAACGAACTTTCAATTGTACGCCAGCGAAGAGATTGCGTGGATTCCCCGGATAATAGTACCTAGGTAAGGCAGCTCCAAAACCTGTCGCATTGATGAGAATCATGGAAGCGTAATGCGTATCTGTAAGATTGTTGAGGCCTAAATACCCATCAAATAATAGTCGCCCAACTTCTAATCTATAACCAACCTTAGTATCCAAAATGAAATATGCTTGAGTGTATTTCGTATTTGCATCATTCATCGGGATTTTGTCCATGTATCGGCTGGTGATGTTTCCATAAAACCCAGAAGTGGAAATAAGCTCAATGCCTATGTTTCCATTCCATTTGGCTACCCCAGTCAAAGCATTGCCGTCATAGTTGACACCTTCATTTTCAAATCGACCAAAACGGAAGTCTGAATAGTTGACTGCTCCAAAAATGTTGAGAAAGTAATTTGGTGAAAGAGTGATGAAGTAATTACCACTTGCTTCTACACCAAAATGATTATTTCTGCCAGCATTTACCCCCACATAGGTATCTTCTGCCGTTCGCTGAGCTACGAGTAGATCTCTGATGAGCATATAATATGCCGTGAGATTGTAGTTGAAGTGCTTGGAGTTACCTCTCAATCCACTTTCAAAATTCCAACCAGATTCTGGCTTGATATTCGGATTAATCTGCCCATCAGGATAGAGTGTTTCTTCCAGACTTGGTGGGGAGAAGCCATGACTGATATTAGTAAACAAGGTTTGCGAAGAATTAAGCTTATAAGTGCCGCCTATTTTGGGAGAGATGATAACACCAAAGGAATAGTCACTTTGAGTATTTGAGCTAGGGTTAGTTCCGTCTGTGAACTGGTACCACGTATCATTTACATTCAGACCAACCGTAAGACTTGCCTTTTCGGAAAGGGTAATTGTATTATCAGTGAACGCATTGATGTAAGTTCGTTGCTCTTCGTATTGTAGTGGTATCACATCAGCATTCGTCAACTGTCCGTCAGAGTCGTATGTGTGTTCGTAGATTTTCCAATCATTCCGGTCATGAAATGCTTCATAGCCAATTGTGGTTGCGACATTCTTCCAATTACTCGTATAGACCGATCGGATTCCAATTGCGTTGGTATTTTCCGTGAGAGTGTTAAAGGGTCTCGGTTCGTAAGATTCCTTTGTATTCACAAATAGGGTAGTGCTAAGGTTTGTTTTTTCGCCCATCTGTACTTTGTGGGTCAATCCTAATATGAATCGGTCATAATCTTCGTATCCTTTGATGAGCGCCCAGTTTGCTGCTGCTTTTTTCGGATTATTATTAAAGTCTGTTTCGTTGATGGCACTTGGTATTCGCGCGAAGAGCTTTGTGCCTACGGCAAGAAGTGACAATGTATGTTTTTGGCTAATCTTATAGCTAAGACTTGCCCCGATTTGCTCTCGTTTGGTCTCATTGTTTTGACGATATCCGGCACTTTCTAAAAGTGAATAGCTTACCCTGAAGGAAAGCTTATCGTTATTATGAGCCAGTGTGGCACTTGATCGATAGGTTTCGAAAGCTCCTGCTGTGAAGCCTGTTGACAAAGAGGTGGCTTGTTG
>JBLIFO010000024.1:0-23100 GCA_047633875.1 Marinoscillum sp.
ATATTGGGATCATCAGGTGCAATAATCGGATTAGTAGCATAGCCAAACCTATTCTGATAACGTCCTGTGATCAACCCCGCACGACTTGGTCCGCATACGGAGTAGGTCACATAGCCATTGGTAAACATCACGCCTTCATTGGCTATTCGATCAATATTAGGTGTTGGGATCTCCTCGGAACCATTGAAACCAACATCCGCATAGCCCAAATCGTCGGCAAGGATGATGATCACATTTGGTTTTTCATGGCTATTAGCACAAAATACAATGACAAATAGGCTAACAAGTAATAGTGTTTTCTGAATCTTCATTGCTAATCTTTTTCGTTGTTTGTGAATAGATCTGGATTCGCCTTATTGTATGCTGCGTTTTGTTTTGGCCCAAAAAAACAATGAATCAAGATTGAGCACTTTAATAGATTGTTCGATGCGGTAAAATGAATGACATAATTATCCGAAACCGTGATTTTACTATACACCTACAATAAAAGGGTAAGTCAATCTAGCCTAACCCCTTTATTTTGAAACCTATAGCGTTGTTACTCTATAACTACTTTACGAATATATCCTTCGTTGTTGCTACCTAGCACTTTGACCAAATAAACTCCCCTTTTTAAATTATAATCCTCAACCACATACTTGTCGTTTTCCATGATCCCGATATGAACTACCTGTCCCAGCATATTATAGACAGCAACTTTTGCTATCTCTACGCCTGTTAAACTTATTGTGAACTTTCCTTGCGAAGGGTTAGGATAAACCAAAACTGCATTTTGTTGTAATACTTTTAGTGGATCTATTTTCACATCTTCACTTGTGATCTTAAACGCTACGGCTTGTTGAGTCCATTCTATGCCATCACTAAGATCAGTAAGACTCACCGTAGCATTTAGAATATCTTCAACGTCATCATCATCAATAGCTAAAAGAATCGTTTCTTTTGTTGTTCCTCCTTCTGGAATAGAAAGCTCAATATCTCTTAGTGTATATTGATCATTTTCCACATTGCCGATTGATATTTTAAAGGATTGTGGAGCACCAATAGCGATATCAGTATTCACTGTAATGGTTATCACTTCTCCTTCCGCAATGGTATCTGCACTCAAAGTGATGGTAAGAGGCACTTTCTTTGTTAATCTATCCAAAAAGTTGGCTTCAGACCAGGTTGCCTCTGGAATAGATGGAGTAGAAACGTGATCCTTATAGACCTGACCTACTAAAGACAAACTCCCATCTGCATTGAATAATTCTCCAAAAACAATATCATCGCGATTACCAGCTACACTCGGATTTACAGAGAAGAAGTCATATCGCTCTACATAATCAAGTGTTTCCAAATAAGGTAAGGCTAATTTGAGAAATCCTATATGGACAGATGAATCTCTGTTGGCATTGGCATTGAACTCTGTTATCCAAATAGGTAATTTATGCTCAGCATACACTCTGTCAAGGTAATTTTTAAATCTTGTGAAAACCTTCTCTGGGTCTTCGAAAGGAGTATTCACTGGGTTGGCACCCCAATCGTACCAATGAACTCCCAGGACATCATAACGAACATTGCTTTCGTCAGCAGCATCACGAAAATCCTTAAGCCAAGTAAAAGGACCATTCTCCCGCGGAGAAGGTGATACCAACCGAAGACCGCTACTTTGAAGAAATGAGAAGCTTGGTACTGCAACATCAATTTGGCAAAGGTTCCCATACTGACCAGACTGATCATTACAGTTATCAGACTCATTGAAACCCAACGCATGTGTCACTCTTTCTTTTGCCACTAGATTGGCCGCAGTTGCTGCCGTGGCTACTCCCCAAGACATAGGAGCGTATTCTTTATTGAGAGTTGATTCAGATCCGAGCCCCCAGTTATAAACCCAAGTATTATTGAGATTCTTATCGAAATTGGAGGCACCTTTTTTTGTAACCCAATTCCAAGGCATTACTCTTATAAATGAGATCGAATTGTTCAATGCCACAGGAAGATCAAACTCTAGAGCTTCCTCACTAGCAATAAATGCTTGCCCAAGTCCTTTTCCATTTTGAAAAACAGAAAACACTGCCTGATAGCCACGCTCTAGTCTGAAAGAAGAAGTGGCATTATCAAAGTCTCCAAGTCCACTTCTAGAATGGATTGTTATCGGGATAAGACCTTTGGATGATCCCGTCTGACCAGCCCCATCATATATCGTTACCGCTTGAAAATTTGCGTCAAATAGGCGGATGAGTGATCCTTGAAAATAGTACTGATTGACCAGCGCATTTGTACTGTGTACAAGCGGATCCGATCCCTTACTGATGTGCTGCAGGTAGACTGTATCAGCTACGAATGGATCTACCTTCAAAAGCTTCACCCAGCTATGGTTGTCTTTCAAATCAATCTTAGCTGAAGAAACCAATGGAACCGATGCTTTAAATATCAATGTAGAAGTATCTGAAACGGTAACTTTTCCGGTAGAAATACTTCCAAGCGTGACAGTAGATGAGCTCAAGTGCAGACCATCGGAAGCAGCAGAAAACACCAAGGCATCTTCCCCTAAATCCACATTCACATCATTCATAAACAACTCAAATGCAATTGCTTGATTCTTTACAAGCGAACCGTCAGCCGGTGCATTTTCAGTACCTGTGATTTTCCAGTTTTGTTCATCATAGAAATCCGTATTGGTTGCTCCTGTCCACGTAAGGGACTGTGACATCCCAATCATCGGAAGGATAGCTAAGCTCAGGATAAACGCTTTGAATATCAATTTCTTCATAATCCGTAATTATTTGAATTCAGAATATTATTTAGTCAGTATATCCAGGGTTTTGCGTCAATAGTGGATTGATCGCACGTTCAGTAGAAGGAATCGGAGCATAGTAGAAATCTTCCGTAATCGGCTTCTGAATCTGAAGCAATTCATTTGGTGACCGAAGATCATTTACTTCCTTCACACGTTCAGTACGGGTAAGGTCAAACCAACGATTAAGTTCTCCTACCAATTCCCAGCCTTTCTCATCCACGACTTGTCTTGCAAATTGATTAGCATCCAATGAACCCAATGCTAAATCCACATCTGATCCAACAGCATTCGGCAAATAGCCTTTACCTCTTCTGCGAATTTGATTTAGATATTCAAACGATTCCGCGGATGGACTACCATCAGCTTTGGCTTGTGCCTCAGCATACATCAGCTGCACTTTAGCCAATCTAATCATAGGTAAATCCAATGGACTCTGGGCCGATATGTTTTGATTTGGATCATTCGCCACGATGGTGGTATCATAGAAGCCATCCCAGTATTTTTTCATAAATGGATGGCCAGAAGTGAATTGCGTGTAATCAATGTATTTGTAGTGAACTACGATAGTCTCCTCTCCTAACTGTCTAGTGTATGAAGGATCGTTCGCATCTGTACTTTCCACTTTCAATCTATCTAGCATCACAAAGTCTTTACGTGGGCCTTCTGGGTAACGCTCATAAAATGATAGTTCGATGAACATATCTTCCCATCCCTGTAATTCCGCTGGCTTTGTGCCTTTGGACATCCAAGAACCAGAAAATCCACCACCACAATCTCCAACAGGACAAAAAGGAATCGTCCAGATTAATTCATTATTACCCTCATTAGCAGTCACAAAGAGATCGCCATAATTATCCATTAAGGAGAATGGCCCATTGTCTAAAACATCCTTAGCATAATCACGAGCAGTAGCATAATGACTTGTTTGTTTTAAAGGCCAGCCAGCCATAGATAAGTGGATTTCTGCTAAATAAGCTTTGGCCGACCATGTTGTTGGATTACCGTAATTATTTTGGGATGCAGGTAGGTATTGCTCTGCAAATTCCATGTCTGATAAGATAAGTGCATACACATCCTCTACAGGGCTACGAGTTACTCTGTAAATAGACTCATCATAAGTAGTAAAATCTATCAAAGGAAGAGGACCAAAAAGTCTTACCAACCAGAAATAAGACCAGCTTCTTAGGAAATATGACTCTGCTACAATGGCATTAATCTCTGCTTCTTCGTATTTACCGACCAATGTGGCTGCCCCTTCAATATCCCATGTAGTCTGACGTATCACATCATACAAGAGGGCCCATGAGGCACGATTGAGACGAGCATTGCCCGCAGAAGCATAAAACTGATCAAACTGACGGAAATCCTCTTTATTGGCTCCAGTAATGGTGGTGAAATCATCAGCGCCCATAAGTGGTACTCGAAAGCTCGCTACTTGTACTGAACGTTCCCAACCATCAGAAATCAACATTCGGTATGAACCACTAACTGCCGCTTTCAAGCTATTGATATCTTGAAAATAATTGGTTCTTAGTTGATTTACAGCATCTTCTTCCAAGTCAACGCAAGCTCCTAAAATCAGAAGTAGACTTAAGAATGATATTTTAGATATTTTTTTCATGATAATACTATTTTAAAATCCTATGCTAATGCCTGTTAAGAAAGTACGTGGGATTGGGTATCCTCCTTCATCAAATCCACCCGCTCTATCCCCTGTATCTGATAATGATTCTGGATCATATCCAGTGTAATCTGAGAAAACCAAAGCATTCTGGACAGTTACAAAAACTGAAAGGGATCTGGTCGCCTTTAGCCAATCCATTTTTCTTACAGGTACATCATATTTAAGTGTGACGTTTCTCAATTTGATATAACTACCGTCTTCTATCCACTGACTTGATTGTCTGTAGAGGACACTTGTTTTGGTATACCCAGGAATATTTGAATCCTGATTCTCAGGCGTCCACCTATCCAATACAGCAACATTGGTAGCATCACGTGCACCACCAGAGGTGGCATACTTCACAGAGTTGAGTATATCCATTCCGTGCACACCATTCCAAACCATATTAAGCGTGAATTTTTTATACTTCATAGTTGTCGTTAATCCCCATGTGAAATCAGGGTTTGGATTACCAATGATCTGCATGTCCGAGTTATTGATGATACTATCATTATTGAGATCCTTATAAATAGGATCTCCGGGAGCGCGATTGTATATAGCTGCCTCCTCTACTTGATCCGTACTATAAACGCCTTCATATACAAAGCCCCATAACTGTCCGACGGGCTGCCCTAAGAAATTTCTGTGACTATTGTCCTGTAAGTCAGGATCACTTGCAGGGTTCTTACCAGAAACTATATAGTCAGCATTACCAATGATCTCGACAAGTTTATTTCTCACATAGCTAATGTTTGCGTTAGTTTCAATTGAAAAATCCTTAACGTCAAGCAAGTAACCTGACACTGCGAAATCAATACCTTTATTTTCCATCTCGCCAGAATTCACGAGAATACTTCCACCACCTAGATACAAAGGCAATGGTTGACTAAAAATCAAACCTGTTGTGCGTTTGTAGAAATAATCAACACTAAAGGTATATCTATCTTTAAACATCCTTCCGTCGATTCCAACATCAAACTGATTGGTAATCTCCCATGTAAGTTTAGGGTTTTTAGGGCCAGGTAAAGATGCTCCACGTACGAACGTGCGACCATCGTAGGAATATCCATTGTTATACCCTACCGTCTCGATAGTAGCTAGAAAACCAACTGCCTGGCTACCCACTTGCCCAAGACTGGTTCGTATTTTTAATTCATCTAACCACTCGACAGACTTGAGAAAAGGCTCTTCACTTATTCTATATGCCAATGCTCCTCCATAGAAGGTAGCTCCTTCATATCCTTTACCCAATCGAGATGATTCGTCATGACGTAAATTGAAGGTAAGGAGATACTTTTCTCCTAAACCATAATTTAAACGACCAAAATAAGACCAAATTTCTGTGTTGGATTTACTACTACCATTCGTTTGGATAGCTGCAACTGGCGCACTGAAATAGCCCAAAGCTGTTGAGGTTAATTGAGAACCATTACCTCTGAACTGTCTATTGCTAGACGATCTCGCCTCATAAATACCCGAAACGTCAAAACTGTGTATGCCTACTTTCTTCTTGTAGTTCAATTGCTGAGTTGCCTGCCAATCCAAATCCATATTGCTATTGTTAGAATAGCTACTATTTAGCGGATTATTCACCACCTCATTAGGAGCCACTCTATTGAAGGATGTAGAAGAAGCACCCATTAGCCCAAAACCACCCATTGAAATAAATTTCAGATCTTTCGTAAGTGTGAAGGTTAGTGAACTATTGATCTGTAAGTTGTTTCTATAAGTCTCACCATTTCGTTCATTGAGTGTATACATCGGATTCGCCTGTAGTGGCCCGTAAGCTCTATTTCTTGTGTAATCTCCAGTCATAGAATCTATTACTGATAAGTTCGTGGGCCATGTGACAGCTGCCCTGATGATATTGACATGATCACCTTCATCTGCATTTTTTCTTACCTCTAAGGCATCAGAAATACCAAAAAACAGTTCAACCGGTTCAAATATTTTATCAGTATAGTTCAACCTGAAATTGTATCTGTCGTACTGGGTGCGCTTTACGATACCCTTATTAGTTTGTGCAGCACCCGAAAAATAGAGTCCTCCTTTTTTTACAGATAGTTGCACTTGGTCTTGAGATCCCATTTGGAATATCTCATCTTGCCAATCTGTAGTTCCCCTACTTTGGGCGAGTAATATATCTCTTCTTGAAAAAGGAAGGTTTGCTTCTAATGCGCCTCCTCCTAGTTGTTTTTCATTAATGTTATTCATGTATTCCCAACCTTCCATGAGATCCCACCTGTCTCTTAGTTGAGAAATACTGTGCTGATATTTGACATCTATGTTTGGAGCACCTGTTTTCTTACCTCTTTTGGTAGTGATGAGTATTACTCCATTTGCTCCTTGAGAACCATATAGCGCAGTAGCCGATGCATCCTTAAGAACCGATATAGAACTGATATCGTCAGGATTGAGCGACTGAATGTCTGCTCCGAAAAACCCATCGACAATATAAAGTGGATTGTTTCCACCGGAAAAGGAGTTTACTCCTCTAATACGTACTTTGAGTGCACTTCCAGGATTACCACTATTCTGATTGACCAGCACTCCTGGTACTTTTGATTGTAGTGCGGACTCTACCCGTACTACTGGTTGCAAAGCAAGATCATCTTCACTTAATATCGAGACAGAACCTGTTAAGTCCTTTTTCTCTACAGTTCCGTAACCAATGACTACCACTTCGTCCATTTGGATTAAATCTTCGGACATAGTAACGTTCACAACAGTCCGTCCATTAACAGGAACCTCGATTTCCTTGAACCCAATAAAGCTGAATTGTAAAATGGAATTATCCGAAACAGATAGCTTAAAGTTGCCATCAAAATCAGTAATGGTACCTTTCCCTGAATCTTTGATAAGGATAGTCACACCAGGTAACGATTCTCCATTTTCATCAATGACTCTACCTGAAATAGTCAGCTCTTGACCATTAGCCTCAGTAAAAAAGAAGAAAAAGCAGAGTAATGCAGCTCCTAGAGTTTTGATATGCTTGGTCAAATTTTTCATAACATGTATTTTGATCTTAAGGAGAATAGCGAATCAATTCTAGACTCAATTAGTTATTGAATTAGGGGTTATATTAAAGTGAGGTTAAAAAAAGGTATTCTTTCAAAATCGAGAAAGAATACCTTTTACCTAACAGATGATAACTTATTTATCTATGTTTCCTAGTCCTCCACATCTATCATTTCCATATTTAGAAGTCTGCAATTCATCTTCTGACTGACTGTCATACATCGCCATTGCTTTGTCTTGGAACAAGCTGTACCAAGAAGTCGCTATTCGAATTCCAGACATTTCGACATTCTGAACCTTGGTACCCACTGGTCTTGCAGCAAAATCATCAGCTACTTCTCTCATAAATATGGTTTCAAGACCTGTAGTGACATCACTGACATCTGATAAATCTTGATTAGTCTCATTCAATTCAACAACAGGTGTCAACTCAGCAGTCTCGAAAGAAGGGATTTCATCTCCATCTTTAAATACAAAAAGGGAAATTACATCATTAGGATTTTCTCCTTCTAGATCAGGCTTGATCTCCACTTTCATCACTACCGCGTAGGTCTCACCTATATTGAAACTTTCCTCTGAGTAAACGACAGAACCATCATCTTTGGACTTAGAAACACCAAACAAGAAACCAGCACCACCATCATGAGCTACGTTCAGTTTCATTGCATTATTGTTTACAAAACCAAAGTCGCCAGTTAGCATGATAATCGCGTTCTTTAGCACTCCACCTTCTACTTCTTCAAAGACCTCATTTACTTTGATCATTGTTGACATGTAAACAGTTCCTTCAGTAATTTCTTGTCCATCTGGAACAAAGCGGCGACCTATCGCAACGTTTTTACTCTCATAGTTATCACAGTTGTTATTGTTTTGAGTAGTCTGACTCCCATCCTTAGCGATGTGCACTGTTCTGCCCACTCCCGATCCAGGGTAGTTTGCAAAGGTGAGTGGATTGTCTCCCATAGGTATGCCTCTCATTCTAATTTGGGTATACCAAGTATCTAGATGCCCTTCTCTTGTCAAACCTGTAAGACCAGTAAATTCTGAATTAGTACCGTTGTATACTGCTGAATGTCTTAAATATGCAGAACATGGCACATAAGACTGACCTCCATTCTCACCATAACTCGGGTAGGTATCATCTACTGGATAGTCAAAATCTTCAACCCAAAACAATACACCTATGGCTCCTGAAACTACAGCCTTAAGATCAACACTTACTTTTGCATCTCCAGAACCAAATGTTACCGTCCCATCTAAACCACCAAGAGCTGCAACTGCTGATGGTGCCGCTTTCACGAATATAGAAGTAGCAGCTGCTGAAATAGTAGCTGTACTCTCAAAAGTACCGTCTGCCGTAGCTGAAACAGTGAAGCCATCCGTGGTGGTTGCTTCAAAATCAGCAAGAATATTTACAGATGTGAAAGTGATTTCTTTAGCTTCTGTTTCCGTGCCTGGGACTACTTCTCCTAATAATACAGCATCCTCAGAGTCTAAAGTAATTGAACCTCCTTCGTTATCTATAATAGTCAACTTAACTGATGCAGAACCAATGGTAGCATCTTCTCCAGCCACTTCAGTTAATGTGAATGTCACATTACCATTACTTGCAAGGTCCTGATCATCATCTATTACTACTATATCGAACGAAAAAGACGCAGCACCAGCTGCAAAATCGATAGTGAATACTCCTGTACTTTCAGCAGGTGTGGTAGTGTAATTGACACCATGCGCTAATTCTACAACCGCTGCGGAAATGGTAGCAGTACCTGCTGATCTGGCAGGGATAGTAAAGTCATACGTTACAGTTACAGTTGTATCTGTCTCTAAAAAGGATAATTCTGAAGTACTCGAAAGTGATACTTCGTTTGCAAGGCCTCCGCCTCCACCTTCATCTGACTTATCTTCACAGCTACTTAGCCACACCAATGAGGTACATAGTAAGGCTAGCGCTAAAGACTTAATTAGTTGATTGTTCTTCATTTTTTCTTCAGTTAATTTGAAATTAAATTTTTCTACTTCAAAAGTCCTCAATTAACTATCGAAGCACTGGGTGAAACTCGCCATTTAAGTGGTCATATGTTCCATTCTTTCGAAATGTGAGGTAAATGACCTGACGGCAGGATAATCACCTGGGGCTATTAAGGATTAATTGCACGCTACTCCATTCAAAAGAGTTCAAATTTGAAATTTTATTTTGTTGCTAATTTCTTAGCGCGATACTCAGATGGCAAACAGCCAAATTGAGCCTGAAAACAAGTCTTGAAATACTTGTAGTCGTTGAAGCCTGACTCATACGCTACTTGATTGAGTTTCCAATCAACTGTCAATATCAGTTCAGCGGCTTTCTTCAGCTTCACGGATCGGATAAAGGCAGTGATTGATAGCCCCGTGAGGGACTTTAGCTTGCGATAGAGTGTAGACTTGCTCATGGCCATGCTGTCCATCATTTCTTCGATACCAAATTCCGCATCATTGATATGCTCCTCTATTAAGATGATGGCCTTTTGGATAAAATCTTCTTCGGCGCTAGGTGCCTCTGATAGTTCACCAGGCTCAAATCGTAATTTATTGACGAAGTATTCTCTTACTTTTTTTCTATTGTCTAGAAGGCTCCTTACACGAGTTTTAACTACTGCTGGATGAAAAGGCTTTTTGATGTAGTCGTCAGCTCCAGTTTCCAAACCACTCACCTCAAACACCGCAGAAGTCCTAGCCGTCAAAAGTATGACAGGAATATGGGAAGTATTCAGATCATTCTTGAGAGTACTACAAAGCGTGATTCCGTCCATTTCCGGCATCATCACATCACTTATAATGAGGTCTGGATGAAGCTCGTTTGCCAGTTGCAGAGCTTCTAATCCGTTGGCAGCATTCAATATTTCATAACCTTCATCTCGCAAAAGAGCAGTGAGATAATTTCGAATTTCATCATTGTCATCTACTACTAGCACTGTTTCTTTATCCAAATCTAGTGGGAAGGCATCCACTCCTACTTCGCCTGTTTCCAAATCTATATAGGCCGATCTATCGTCACTTCCTTTAAAATCGGTGATGAATTCCTCGGATACAAACAGCGAACTATCCATTGGAATAATCACTGTAAAGGTTGTTTCTTCATTGGGTATGCTAGCTAGGCTGATTTCACCGTGATGTAAATGCACAATATTTTTAGCCAATGAAAGTCCTATCCCACTACCAATAATTTTTGCGGAGGAAGTATTTTGAATTTGATAAAAACGATCAAATACTCTCTCCAAATCTTCAGGTTTCATACCAATACCCGTATCAGTTATTTTAATCTCACAGTTTACACCAGATTCCTTCAAACTGAAGGTGATCTTGCCTCCTTCTGGTGTGTATTTGAATGCATTTGAAAGTAGATTGACCAACACTATTTCCATTTTATCGCGATCATATGGGAATACAATGTGAGCAGGTTGATGACTGAAACTGTATTTGATCTTTTTAGATTCTGAAAGTACTTTAAAAGATAAAAACACCTCTTTGGAAAAGGCCACGAAATCACCTGGTGCCACACGCATTTGAAGAAGTCCATTTTCAGATTTTCTAAAGTCCAATAACTGGTTGATGAGTTGTAACAGTCGATTCGCATTTTTCTCAACTGTAGTTAGTCTTTCCCTAATCTTACCTTTGAGACTTTGATCCATTAAAATCTCAGTAATAGGGCTCAAAATCAGCGTAAGAGGTGTTCTGAACTCATGAGAGATATTGGTGAAAAAGACAATTTTGGCCTCAGAGAGGTCATGCTCTTTGTCTCTTGCGATACGCTCAATTTTCAAGTTGGCTCTTAAGTCAGCCTGCTTCTTAGCAAGAAAATTGATAAGGAAAGCCAAGACTAAAATCAATAGAATATAAAGCGAATACGCATACCAAGTAGCCCATGGTGGGGGTGCTATGGCGATATTAATTACGGCATCATTGCTCCAATGATAACTATCTCTGGATGCTCTTACTTCAAGTCTATAATCCCCTGGAGGTAGGTTTATAAATCCAATTTCCCTATTGGACGATAGTTGGCTCCAATTGTCATTGAAGCCCACCAAGCGATATGAGAAAAGCACATTGTAGCTCCCAAAGTAGTCTAAGGTGGACACCATAAAGGCAAACGTCTCGTCTGCATGAGTCAATGAAATACTTTTAGTGGCAGGAAGTGCCTGTTCAAGAATAATATTGCCATTGATCTCCTCATCTACGCTTACAGTTTCGCCATTGATACTTAGTGATGTAAACAAAACTTCTGGATCAGCTTGATGGTAGGTAATAATATCTGGATCAAAAACCGTGATCCCATTAGTAGCACCAAAGATCAAATCACCATTCAAATTTTGAGTCACAGACTTGATGTTGAAAGATTGTACCGGAACACCTTCCGAATTGCCGTAATTTTCAAAAACTTGTCTTTCAGGTATAAACTTGGCTAGCCCATAGGCAGTGCCCACCCAGATCTGATTGTCATCACTTTTTATAATAGAGGTGATGAACTCATTCTTCAGCCCTTTACTCACCCCATGTATCTGATATCTCTTTATCAGTAAATCATCAAGATCTAGTTCAATCAAACCCCCGGATAAAGCGACCCAGAGTTTATCATTTTCAGCGTCAAGCAGAAAATCATTAATAATATCGCTGGGTAAAGAATTTCCCAAAATCGAATCAGCACTAAAAAAACGATCTTGTCTGCTGTCGTAAATAAACAAACCCTGAAAAGTGCCAATCCAGATATTGCCATGGCGGTCTTCCGCAAATTCGCTTATCCGATCTCCTCCACCCCATTTCTTTACATTGACGAGATTACCTACCAGATGATTCTCCTTATATTCATCTACATAGAATAAGCCAGTTTGCTGCGTGCCAATCCAAAGCCTACCATTTGAAGCCATATAAAGTGCCGTGACTTTATTCAAATCCTTAAAGATCTTTTTTGCTTCGCTCTCAGGTAAGTCTAAATTCACTTCATAGATACCTTCTCTGGAGCCTATTAGCATGTTGTTTTTCTCTTCCAGAAATACGTTGGCCTTGGTGACTGGGATATTATTCAAGATCTTCAATCTGGTATTTTCAAGCACCGCCACCCCTTCACCGTAAGTGCCAATCCAAATCTTGCCTTTACTATCCGTAGACAAAGCGTATACATTGTTGTCTCGCAGCCTTTGATTGGGTAAAAACTCAGTCAATCCATCAAACTTATTTACAGGCATAAGTTTGACTACCCCTCCGAAAGCCGTGCTGATCCAAATGATATCGTTTTTATCCAAATGAATATCTAGGATAGTCTCGTAACTCGTATTCTTTGTCTCTAATGAGCGGGGCAACAGAGAGAGCTTTTCAAAGCTACTGGCAGTGCTATCACTGACGAAAAGGCCCTGACCCCAAGTTCCCACATAGACCCTTCCATTGCGATCAACAGCAATTGTCTCTACTGAAAAATCCGCTTTTGAAGGGAAGACAGCTTTGTGATACGTATAATCTTCCAGATCTATGTAACCCACTCCACGCATCGTTGCCCCAATCCAGAGTCTATTTTGTATGGTATCATGACACATTGTATTAATATTTCCATATACTCCTATGTTTATCAGTCGATCCTCAGAAGGATCATATTTGACAAGCCTGCTGGCTTCAGCAATCCAAATATTGCCGTAGTTGTCAGACATGACTTTATTGATCTTCTTACCTACTAAAAAGTGCTCTACCTCGGCAGACCCATCTTTATTAAAAACAAAAAGACCATTTGCCCAAGTTCCGATAAACATTCTATGTTCAGCGTCCTCTACTATAGTGGTCACTCGTACATTGGTATTGGGAAGGGAGCCGAAGATTTTATCGTTATAATTCTGAAATTGTTCCTTACGCGCATCGTAAAACGTGAGCCCACCGCTTTTGGTACCTATCCAAAGATTGCCTCCCTTACCTTCATAGACAGTTTCGATGTTTTCATTGGCCAACTCAGTTGTATTACTTGGCTTGAATACTTGGAAACTAGAGCCATCATATTTATTAAGGCCACCTTCAGTAGCTATCCACTTGAAGCCATAGCCATCTTGTATTATGTTCCTGACATAGTTGTTTGATAGGCCAGAAGATACATCAAGATAACTAATGTTATATTCCTTGTTGTTGAAGTTTTGGGCATCTAAACTTTGCACCAAAAGAAAGCTTGCAAATATCAGGGTGAGGGTACGTTCCATGTTGTCTGACCGAAATGTACTAATTATCCTTTTGAAAAAACTAATGATAAATACCGCTTAGCGTTTGCTTCTTAATAGTGAAGCTTTCATATCGTGAGGTTCCTTAATATTATTAGGTTTATTCTGCATTAGATCTTCATATATCCTAGTCGTTACTTGGTTCCACGCGGCTGGTTCTACCCACAATGGGTTTTTCAATTGTTGCTCCCACGATAGCAGATCGCTTTTCATAGAACTTGCAAGGTCTAGGTTAGATGCGCTGATATCTATCACCTCTGCCAAATCTTCATTCAAATTGTATAGCACAGAAAGTGAATCTTTGAGAAGGATGTATTTGTAGTCGTTTACACGAATAGTGGCCATTTCATCTTTACGCCAGAAAAGCTCCTTATGTGGATTTCCTTTTTTTAAACCATGAAGGTAAGGGATAAGATCAGCGCCATCTAATTCTTTATCTGGACTTCCGCTATAGTTCCAAAAAGAAGTTGCGGTTTTATAAATATCTAAAGACGAGGTAAGCCCATCAAATTGCCCGCCAGATGGTATGGTCCCTTTCCAAGTCACCGTAAATGGCACTCGAGTTCCGCCTTCAAACTGGTTTCCCTTCCAACCTTTCAACGGTCCTACACTGGATCCATTGTTATGAGCTCCTCCATTGTCACTCAAAAAGAAGATCAGCGTATTTTCATACTCGCCTTTCTCTTTCAGAGCAGCAATCACCTTACCAACGGCCTCATCCATAGACCAAACCATAGCCGCGTAGATTGGGCGTGCATGTTCTTCACCAAATTTAGCTACTACTTCCCCTTTGGCATGCATAGGAGTATGCGGTGCATTGAAGGATAAATACATAAAGAATGGGTTCTTACCGTCATTTGCATTGATCTTTTTTACGGCCATATCCCCTATTACATCGGTGAGATAGCCTTCAAATTCTACGGGTGTCTTGTTTTCTTGAGTCATATGATTTGCACCTAATTTTTTGGATCCATCACTTGGAAAGTAACTTCTACTGCCTGCTAAAAATCCCCAGAAATAATCAAACCCATTGTTGAGGGGGTGCTGATGCTCCTGCTCACCGAGATGCCACTTACCAAAAATAGACGTTTCATAACCCTGACTCTTCAAAAACTCTGCAATCGTAATTTCTGAATGGTCAAAAGCACCGCCTTGATTTGGTTCCAAATTACACTCATGACCAAATCTCTGCTGATATCTACCAGTAAGTAATCCTGCTCTGCTAGGACTGCACACAGATGCAGTTACATGAGCATCTGTAAAAACGACTCCATCGTTAGCAAGGGCATCAAGATTGGGAGATAGTATATCTTCACTTCCCATGAATCCAAAATCTGAGTAGCCTGCGTCATCCGCTAGAATGATAATAACATTGGGAACTGACTGTTCTTGCATTGAGCCAAGACTCGACTTATCACTCCTACATCCGAAGAGCGAAAGAGTCAAAGCGATACCTAGACTAAATTTATAAAAGGAATATAGGCGAAGAAGTTTAATCATTACATACTATTTTGATAACTCAAATCTAAAAATGAAGGACGAGGAGCGGTAGGTCTTATTAGTCAACTGCTGGGTTATATAGATCAATGATTTTACTTTGATGTAATTAAGACACAAATGAAATTTGGGTTTATAAGACAAAATGTGTTGAAAAAATATCCCTTGAAGGGATCCACAGTACTATTGCGATAATCTATCCAAACACGTTTAATAACCTTCTTCACTATACTTGAATATTATTTGGAACTATTCAGGCAAAGAACCTTTAACTGTAATTTATGAAAAAACTAGCAATCATGCTAATCATCGCTCTTACAGCTATAGGGTGTGAAAAGACCACACATGTAATCCTGATGGCTGGTCAATCCAACATGGTAGGCTATGGGAAAATTGCTGAATTGCAAAACGCTCAACTGCCTGAAAACATTACCTATTATAATTTCGGGCGGCAACTTGGTAAACCCGCTAGCTCACCAGATCATTTTGGACCGGAGCTTGGTATTTCGCAGGTACTATCTGAGAATTTTATAAATGAAAAATTTATAATCATCAAATACGCTACAGGAGGTGCCTCTTTATTGGATTGGGCAAAAGATTATGATTCGTTGACAGCATCCACCACTGGCAATCCCAAAAACTTCGGAAAAATGTATGACTCACTCCTAAAGAAAACAAATGAAATACTAAAAGGAAAAAAGCATAAAAAACTAGCTTTGATATGGATGCAAGGTGAAAGAGATGCCCGGATTCCAGAGGCCGGTGATCAGTATTATGACAATTATTTAAAGTTCATAGCAAATTTAAGGCAAGATTCAGATTCCCCTAACCTACCCATCTTATTCGGAAAAGTGAATCCTCCAAGCGACCGCTATCCCGCATTGGAAACTGTTCAAAACTCACAGGAACAAATCGTAAGAAATGTTGAAAATACGTACTTGGTTGATACTGACGGCTTACCAAAATTGAAGGATGATCTTCACTATGATACAGAGGGGCAATTAGAACTCGGAAGACGTTTTGGGCAGCTACTCCTACCGCTCATAGCAGGAAGGAATTGAACACACTTTTAGAAAGCCATTGATAATGAGGTAGCCAGCTATGATCTTAAATTGACTCACCCCCCCCTCTGCTTGAACGATATGACAATGAGTTCCCTCTTTCCCCCTGTTAACTTACATGGAATCTAAAGCCACATTTAATGTTGACATCCAACCTAAAACTGGATAACTAAAATAAATTCAATGCTTCGCTCAACTCTTTTTTTTACTCTTCTCGCAATCACTTCTGTTTTGATGCAATCATGCATGGAACAAAAAACACCCCAAAAGCCAAACGTACTTTTCATACTTGCCGATGATTTGGGCTATCATGACTTGAGTGTCATGGGCAGTCAATATTACGAAACACCCAACATAGATCGAATAGCCAATGAAGGTATGATTTTTACTGAAGGCTATGCCAACTGTCAAGTTTGTAGTCCATCAAGGGCGAGCATCATGACTGGTCAGTTCACGGCGCGACATGGTATTACAGATTGGATAGGTGCAAAAGCTGGTGAGGCTTGGAGAAAACAAGGTAGAAAAAACCAACTCCTACCTCCTGAATATCTACATCAATTACCAGCAGCTATTACCACACTACCTGAAGCCATGAAACAAGCTGGATATAAAACCTTTTTTGCAGGCAAGTGGCATTTAGGCGATATTGGTTCATTTCCTGAAGACCATGGTTTTGATATCAACAAGGGTGGCTATGAAAGTGGCGGTCCTAAAGGTGGATATTTTGATCCTTATGACAATCCGAAATTACCAGATCGCAAGCCAGGTGAAAATTTATCGATGCGTTTGGCTAGTGAGACTGTTGACTTTCTCAACCAAAACAATCCCAATAAAACAGGACAGCCAGTATTTGCCTATCTATCATTCTATGCTGTGCATGGACCCATCCAAACCACTCAAGAAAAATGGAGCAAATACAGAGATAAAGCTGAAAAGATGGGCATTGCTGAATCTGGCTATGAAATGGGTTATTTTCTACCGATTCGTCAGACTCAAGATAATCCAGTCTATGCAGGTCTAGTAGAAGCAATGGATGACGCTGTTGGGCTAGTGCTTGATGAGCTTACCAAATTGGGACTTGATGAAAATACAGTCATCATTTTCACCTCAGATAATGGAGGTGTATCCGCGGGAGATTCTTTCGCTACTTCCAATCTGCCGCTCCGTGGTGGTAAGGGCTATCAATATGAGGGAGGTATAAGAGAGCCGTATTTCATCAAAGCACCGGGTCTTACTAAAGCTGGGCAGCGATCCAATGCACCTGTTGCTGGTTCTGATTTTTATCCAACTATTCTTGATTTCATTGGTGTAGCTCAGCGCCCTGAAGATCACGTAGACGGACAAAGCTTAGTGCCAATTATAAAAGGAGAATCGCTCCCAGAAAGACCTTTAATTTGGCATTATCCACACTATGGAAACCAAGGAGGGAGACCATCTTCAATTATCCGTGAAGGACAATGGAAGCTTATCCATTACTATGAGGACAGTACGCAAGTACTTTACGACCTATCTAATGATCTCGGTGAACAAAATGATCTCTCCATAGAGAATCCTGAAAGACTAGCTTCCTTGAGCCAAAAACTATTTGAATATCTCAATTCTGTAAATGCCAAATATCCAGATAAGGATCCTGAATATTCTCAAGAGGCAGAGGCAGAGCATTTAACAAATGTCAGAATGAAAAGAATGCCAAAGCTGGAAGAAGAAAGAATGAAAATGCTTGACCCAAATTATAATCCGGGTAACAACTGGTGGGGTAGTCACCCAGAATAACCATAAGAAATGATGAAATTAGTTCAAAGCTCACTAGCTCTCCTCCTCATTACAGGGATCGCCGGCTTGTCATCATGCAAGCCTGAAGTAAATCCAGAAAATCGACAAATCACTATCCTTGATTCGGATTGGCAATTCATTAATGAAGATATAGCAGATGCCGCAAGCCCTTCTTTGAAAGTTGATACATGGGAAACTGTAGAAGTGCCTCATGATTGGGCGATATCTGGTGAATTTAATATCGACAATGATGCTTTGGAAATTCAAATTTTGGAAGATGGAGACATGAGAAAAAAGCTCAGAACGGGTTTGACCGGCGGTCTACCACATGTAGGGATTGGTTGGTATCGAAAGACAATCAATCTATCTGAGGCGGACAAAGGCAAGCGAATTCATTTAGAGTTTGATGGTGTCATGAGCAATGCGAAAGTATATGTCAACGGCACTTATATTGGTCAGTGGCCATATGGCTATTCCTCATTTGGATTTGACGTGACAGAACATCTTCAATTTGGCGAACCGAATATTGTAGCAGTGCGGGCTGAGAATCGTCCTCAATCTGCTCGATGGTATCCAGGTGCTGGCATCTATCGTGAAGTCAGAATGGTAGCCACAAACCCTATCTATGTAAAACAATGGGGCACCTATATCACTACTCCTAAGATCAGCGATGACCAAGCCATCGTCAATATACAAACAACAGCACTTAACAAATCTGGCGCAAACCAAAATGTAACGATTGAGACGCGCATATTGTCCCCAGAAAATGTGGAAGTAGCCAAGACTCGTTCATCGGTTGTAATTGATTTGGAAACCAAAATAGATCAGCAAATCGAAGTTTCCAAACCTCAACTTTGGGACATCAACTCGCCAAATACCTACACAGCGATTACAAGAATTATCCAAGACAATCAGGTACTTGACGAATACACTACAACTTTTGGAATCCGTTCTTTTGAATTCACACATAATGATGGCTTCTTCTTAAACGGTAACCAAACCGAGATCAAAGGTGTCTGTCTGCATCATGATCTTGGTCCTTTAGGAGCTGCGGTAAATGAATCTTCGCTACGTCATAGACTTACTTTACTCAAGGAAATGGGTGCTAATGCCATCCGTTCTACCCACAACCCTCCTACACCTAAAATGCTCAAATTGGCAGACGAGATGGGTTTCTTAGTGATAGATGAAGCCTTTGACGAATGGAAAGAAGCAAAAGTACCGAATGGCTACAACCAACTTTGGGACGAATGGGCAGAGAAGGACCTTGTTGCGATGATCCATCGTGATCGAAATCACCCTTCGGTGATTATGTGGAGTATCGGTAATGAAGTGCGAGAGCAAAAAATGAAAGATGGTGCCCTAAACGCAATTTTCCTTTCGGACATCTGCCACCGTGAAGACCCAACCCGACCTACCACCGCAGGATTCAACAACAGACAAGCATCCATAGACAATGGTCTTGCTGCGGCTGTGGACATGGTTGGCTGGAATTATGAGCCGAATAATTATGTAAAGGCGCACGATCAATACCCTCAGTTTAAAGTAATCGGTAGCGAAACGGCCTCCACAGTGGACTCTCGTGGTATTTATCATTTCCCTGCGGCACCCAAAAATAACTTTGATAAAAAGGCACCATACCATCTGAGCGCTTACGCACTAAACTTTCCCTCTTGGGGCAATATCCCTGATCTGGAATTTAAAGCGCAGGACGACAATGAGTTTATGCCAGGAGAATTCGTTTGGACAGGTTTTGATTACCTGGGCGAACCAACTCCTTTCTATGAGGAATGGCCTTCACGGAGTTCCTATTTTGGGATCATTGACCTCTCTGGTATTCCAAAAGATCGCTACTATCTCTACCAAAGCAAATGGTCAGACAAGGAAGTGCTTCATCTCCTCCCTCACTGGAATTGGTCGGCGGGAGATACTATACCTGTTCATTGCTTTACGAGCTTTGAACGAGCAGAGCTTTTCCTCAATGGTAAAAGTTTAGGCATAAGAGAGAAAAATCCTAATGAACTTCTTACAACCTATCGTTTAATTTGGGACGCTGTGATCTTTGAGCCGGGAGAATTAAAAGTGGTAGCGCTTGACGCAAACGACCAGCCACTAAAAGAAACCATCATGAAAACCGCAGGTAAGCCTTTTGGTCTGGTTCTTAGTCCTGATAAAACTACAGTCACTGCGGATGGTAAAGAAATGGTTTTTGTGACCGTATCAGTAGTGGATGAACAAGGTACTGTTTGCCCTAACGCGACTAATTTGATCGAATTCTCTACTGAAGGTTCAGGCACAGTTCATGCCGTAGGTAATGGTGATCAAACAAGTCTAGAGTCATTTGTACAACCATTCAGAAAAGCATTCAGTGGCAAATGTATGGCTATCATTAAGTCTAGTAAAGCAGCTGGGCAAATTACCTTAACTGCTAAATCAGAGGGGCTTATTACTCAACAATTGACAATCAATGCTAGAGCACTTTGAGTTGTCAGAATCACATAACATTAGCTCTTTAAGTGTTACCAATAAGAAAATTAAAAACCGTGAACAGACTTTTCAGAAACAACTTACTCCTAGTATTAATTGCAATTGTGATGAACTTTGCCTGTGAACAGAAAAAGCAAGCACCGAACATCATATACATACTCGCAGATGATCTTGGTTATGGCGATCTTAGTTTTACTGGCCAGCAAAAATTCCAAACTCCAAACATAGATGCGCTTGCGAAAGATGGCATGTTTTTCACACAGCATTATGCGGGCTCTACCGTCTGTGCGCCTTCTCGATCAGCGCTTATGACTGGTCAGCATACTGGTCACACCTTCATTCGTGGCAACAAAGAGGCTCCTATAGAAGGTCAATATCCTATGGATTCAGCCGTGGTTACAGTTGCGGAATATCTGAAAATGGCTGGCTATACCACGGGAATCTATGGCAAGTGGGGATTGGGTTCGCCCTTCTCAGAAGGTGATCCGCTGAATCAAGGTTTTGATCAATTCTATGGTTACAATTGCCAGCGCCTCGCCCACAACTATTATCCTTATCACCTTTGGGATAACCAAACGAAAGAAGTGCTCACCGCAAATCAAGACTCCTTAAAAGGCGACTATGCTCCAGAGTTGATTCATGAAAAGGCATTGACATTCATAGAAGAAAATAAAGATCAGCCCTTCTTTCTTTACTACGCTTCCCTGATCCCACATGCGGAGCTTTTCGCTCCAGAAAGGTACATGGAGATGTTTAGAGGGAAACTTCTTCCCGAGAATGAATTCAAAGGCCAGGATGATGGGCCCAATTATAAAAATGGTGGCTATGGATCACAAGATGAATCACATGCTGCTTTTGCTGCAATGATCTATTTGCTAGATCAGCAAGTGGGTGAGATCAGAAAAAAAGTGGAAGAGCTGGGCATAGCTGATAACACGTTGATCATCTTTACTTCAGACAATGGCCCTCACAAAGAGGCAGGGGCTGATCCTAATTACTTTGACAGCAATGGTCTGTTCACAGGCTTCAAAAGAGACTTGAACGAGGGTGGTGTCCGAGTACCAATGATTGCCTTCTGGCCTGAAACCATTAAAGCGAACAGTACTTCAGATCATGCTTCTGCTTTTTGGGATTTTCTCCCCACTGTTTCTGAATTGATCGGCACAGAACCTCCTTCCGATATTGACGGTATCTCCTATTTACCAACATTGTTAGGAAAAGAGCAACCAAAACATAAGTTCCTTTATTGGGAGTTTCATGAGCGCGGTGGCAAGCAAGCGGTAAGGATGGGCGACTGGAAAGGTATCAGGCTGAAAATGGCTAAGGATCAGTCTGCACCTATTGCATTATATGATCTAGCAGCCGATCCCTCAGAGGAAAATGACTTGGCTTCTCAGTATCCAGACATAGTTGCTCAAATAGACCAAATCATGAGTGAACAGCATGCTACTTCTGATGTCTTTAGGTTTGAATATGAAAAAGATACTACGGCTTTAGAAACAATAAAGCCCGCACTTTAAAAAGTACGGGCTTGTAATTTTTAAATTAATGAGCATTTCAACTCACTACCTCTCCTGAGCCTGAATGAATGCAAATTCAGCATCAGTAAAAAGCCTTGATCGGATCATAAAACGAACGCCCATAGGTATCTCTATAGAAAAACTAGAACCTCTTCCTGGTGTCACATCGAGGGTAAGTTGGGTGTGTTTCCAATACTCATATTGATCTCTGGACATGTAGAATGGGCAACCGTAGATTCTGCCAAGCAAGATATCACTATCCCCCACTTTGAAATCGCCATCTTCAAAACACATAGGGGAAGAACCATCACAGCATCCTCCACTCTGATGAAACATCAAAGCACCAAATCGATCGTTTAACTGATCAATCACTTCAATAGCGGCTGGGGTAATCAATATTTTCTGTACATCCATAGTCTGTCTTTTAAAGAAAAATCAGCCTCAACCGAAAGGCCGAGACTGATCTTCAACACTTAATAAACTCGCGATTTAAAAGAAACCAAGTTTATTTTTATCATACGAAATGAGCATGTTCTTCGTCTGACGATAATGATTCAACATCATTTTATGGTTTTCACGACCAAAACCTGACTTTTTGTACCCACCAAAAGGTGCATGCGCAGGGTATTGATGATAGCAATTGACCCATACACGTCCAGCCTTGATAGCTCTCGGCACTTGATAGATTTCGTGTGCATCACGAGTCCATAGTCCAGCACCCAATCCATAAAGTGTATCATTGGCTATCTCGATGGCTTCTTCCATGGTTTTGAAAGTAGTTACAGATACTACTGGACCGAAGATCTCTTCTTGGAAGATACGCATCTTATTGTGGCCTTTAAAAATGGTCGGCTGAATGTAATAGCCTCCTTCTAAACCAGAATTCAGTTTGGCTGCTCCTCCTCCGCAAAGGACTTCAGCTCCCTCTTGTTTTCCGATATCCATGTAGGACAATACCTTTTCGAATTGATCATTAGAAGCCTGCGCTCCCATCATAGTGTCCTCCGCGAGTGGATTTCCCATTTTGATCGCTTTGGTGCGCTCCACTACCCTTTCCAAAAACTTATCTGCT
>JBLIFO010000025.1:0-22846 GCA_047633875.1 Marinoscillum sp.
TATGGCAAGCTAGAGTCCAATACGAAGCGTATCGTAAGTGGATATAGAGAGACGCTTGAAGTACTTGGCCTAAACTATAGTATCAATCAGCTTGGAAGCATGTACAGTCTGTTTTTCTCTAATGAACCAGTTTTTGATTTTACTTCAGCTAAGAAATGCGACACCAAGCTTTTTGGTAAGTATTTCAATCTAATGCTCAATGAAGGTATTTACTTAGCTCCATCTCAATTCGAGTCTTTGTTTGTTTCCGCAGTATTGACTGATGACGACATTGATCAAATTGTAAGGGCTAATGATCGTTCCCTGAAGGCTTTGATGGTTTAGAGAAACCACCAATCCCTGCCTTGTTCTAGATTGGTTTCTGAAAGGTATTTTTCAATCTTGGCAAGTTCTTGTTTCGGAGGATAGACAGCCACAAGTAGTTTTGCATTGTGGATTTCCTGTATGCTTTTGTAATCCTTCAAATCATGCCAATGGAAAGGTATGTGATGTCTGTTGAAAATTTCAGCAGCAAGCTTACCTTTTACATTTTTGCCCCAAATGACTAGCTCACCTTCATTAAGATCATGTTTAATGAAAGATTCAATTTTAAGCTTAAAAAAGGAGTTTTGGTCGTAGTTTGCTGAGGTACGCGAGGTGCGTTTTGGATGTTCACGCCAATTTAGAGTGACTTCAGGGATCACATTTATGTGAAAACCATTCTGATACCAGCGTAATACCAAATCATAATCTTCCGGATAGGAAAGATCATCGAAGGCACCTATTTCCACGAGTTCGGTCTTTCGGATCATCCAGTTTGGCGAAGCGATCACACATTCTCGATAGACGTTTTGCCATTGTGTGCCAGTGAGATTTACATTGTTTAGCCAATGTTCGTATTTGAGGTAGCCTTCGCTTATTGGCTCACTAGCAACATATTTAACCAAACCTGTTACCACACTTTTAGGAGGAACTTCCTTTATTCTTTCAAGCATAAGTTCGAGTCGATTTTTAGGCATCATATCATCCGCATCCATACGAGTAATGTAGGTTCCATTCGTTTTAGAAATGGCCATCTGCAATGCTGAAATAATTCCCACCTCATCATTTTTAAAACACCGAATTCGGGAATCTCTTTCTATTCTTCTTTCAATAATTTCTTTGGAGGAATCATCGGAATGATCGTCTATTGCTATTAATTCCCAATCATTGCAGGTCTGGTTTTGGATTGAATCCAAACATGCTTCTAGATAGAGCGAAGCATTTTTCACAGGCATGATAATGGAGATAGTAGCCATCGAATTAGTTTGGATTATTTACCATTTTGGAAATAATTAGAAAGTAAGGAAACTCACCAAGGCGACTGTTATCAAGCCAGCGACCAGCAATGGTATATACAAGAGGCTCGTGAGGATTAGTTTCCATATGGCTTCTCCCCACTTCACAGAATATGCATGGTGCATAGAGATCAATACATACAGCACAATGCCTCCTATAAAGAATGGACCAGTGATATTTGAGAAATTCTCATAAAAGAGCTGCCCGATCCACATGATTGTAAGTAACATAAAGGCAAACGAATGAAGATGAAGGGAGTGAATCAAGTGATTGATATACAGTTTTTTACGAAATAGAAGTTTTAATATCAAACCAAAGAGTGGCAGAATGAAAAACATCGTGATTGGGATATTCCTCACCAAAAACATATTGAGAGAGTGGTCATCCGACTTAATTACTTTGATGATTTGATGCAGAATATAGCGACTCATCCAGCTTTTACGCTCTAGGCGAAGTGAATCCGAAATTTCCTCTACTGAATAATCACCGATTTTGTCTGCAGACAAATCGATAAGCAGATCGAATTCTTCATCCGACAGGAACCATTCTTCATCAACCGATGCATTAGGTGATTTTACTTGGGCTTTTGTGGCTGCTACGGAATCTTGGCTATAACTGCTTGTAGGTATGTTGTTAAATTGTATGATTCCTTTTTCACCTTTGGCCTTTCTATCAGCCTCTATCGAAAAGAAGAAAAAATGGACCAGACTGATTACAAGATATAGCCTAATTGGGTTGGCATATTTTACACGTTTCCCATCGATAAACTCTTTGGTGAGCAATCCTGGTTGAATGAAGAAAGGCTTGAAACTTCTACCAAATCGCGAGTCGAGGGAAAAGTAATTGGAGAAAAAATCAGAGATGAGACTTTTGAAAGAAACCTGATTGTTGTTGTTTTCCTGCCCGCAAGAAGGACAATACTCAAAAGCTGGATCAAGCTGATAATCACAGTTGAGACACTTAGGGCCTTTCCTTCTCTTCTTTCTCATATTTTTTAAGAATATAGTTGGCTCCCCATGCTGTGGCGATCATAGCTGCCGCGAAAATGGTGTATTCTAGGTTATCCTCATTCATTCTGAGAGAAAGCCATAAGAACACTACCGCAAGTCCAATGAAAACCCAAGTTGCAATCCTGTATATTTTTATCATTTAAGAAATTCTTCTTTAAGGTTGACCAAATCTTCGGGTGTGTCCACCATTATACTCTCTAAAGTAGTGAATCCTATTTTAATTCGATAGCCATGCTCGAGCCATCTGAGCTGTTCCAACGATTCCGCTTGCTCAGCAGGCGTTGGTGAGAGATTACTTAATTCATTGAGGATATCTCTACGGTAGGCATAAAGCCCGATATGCTGGTAATAATCCACGTAGCTTTCGTAATTACTAGTACTTTCCCTTTCGAACGGAATGATTGATCTGCTGAAATACATCGCCTCATGCATACGATTGAAGACTACCTTGATTTTGCTCGGATCATGGAGTGTCTGGCGGTTGCTTACTTTTTTCACCAAAGTGGCTAGTGTCACATCTTCTGTCAAAGTCGCGACTAGTTGGTCGATTTGGGCAGGGTGAACAAATGGCTCATCTCCTTGGATATTGACGATAAAATCATAGTCAGAATAAGCTTGAGCTACTTCGTTGCACCTTTCGGTACCGTTGAGATGATCTGAAGAGGTCATGATCACATCACCACCAAATGAATACACTTCATCAAATATTCTCTGGTCATCTGTAGCTACTATGAGCTTATCCAATGCATTGCATTGGATAGCCTGTTCATAGACCCTCCTTATCATTGTCTTTCCGCCAATATCTACCATTGCCTTACCGGGAAAGCGCGTAGAAGTATATCGAGAAGGTATGATGCCCAATACCTTCATCTATTTTTTAGATTTCTTTTTGGTTGTTTTTTTCTTTTCGATTATGCGCACCTTCAATGATGTGCCTTCGTCAGAGGTGACTTCTATTTCTTCACCTTTCTCGATATAATTGCCACGAGAGTATGCATCATATAGGTTGTCTTCGATCATCACTCTTCCGCTTGGTCTCAAGACTGTCTGTGCCACACCAATCTTTCCTACCAAAGATTTTGATTTGTAAAAACTAGAAGTAAAACCTTCTTTAGCATCTTGTACAGGCGTAAGCGCAATACGCTGCAATGCACGACTCTCAGCAAACTTAGATCCGCCCACAAATAGTAGAACTATGCTTGCCGTAAGTCCCACCAACATAGTAGCCACAGCAGCGATAATGCTATCCATTGGAACGAATGAGAAATCAAGCGCGTCATTGTTGAGCATTACTAAGACCAATGAACCCAGCGTAAAGATCAATCCCAAAATACCTGCAACTCCAAAACCTGGTATTACAAAAATTTCAAGAGCAATGAGTATTATTCCTATTCCAAAGGCGATGAGTTCCCAGTTTTCGGCAAGTCCATTGAGATAGTAGGGAGTGAAATAAAGTACCATTGCAATGAATGAGGCTAGTATTGGGAATCCAACACCAGGAGTCTGTAATTCAAAATACAATCCCCCTACGATAATCAATATCAAAATTCCGCTTACGAATGGGTTGAGGAAAAGTGCAATGATCTTGTCGGATAAGCCAAGTTCAAATTCTTTTATTTCATAGTTTTCTATGCCTGAACGTTCTAGAATTTCTTCTATATCAACTACCTCTGCTTCGCAGAAGCCATATTTGATAGCTTCCGAAACAGAGAATGTCACCACTTTGCCTTCAGTCGCGATGCTGTCAAGGTCTATGTCTTCATCAACCATACCTTCTGCAATTTGAGGGTTGCGACCTTTGGCTTCAGCGGTTGACCGCATGATTGACCGCATATACGATTGGTATTTGTCAGGTGCAGCAGCTCCGTCCTGTGTCACCACAGTAGCTGCGCCGATACTTGATCCTTTAGCCATATAGATGCTGTCACACGCTATAGAAATCAATGCCCCAGCAGAGGCCGCATCTTTATTGATAAAGGCATAAACAGGTATTTTGAAGTTCAGAATCCTTGTTCTGATTTCATCGGCATCATTGAGTGCACCGCCATATGTATCTAATTCTAAGATCACTAAATCAGCTCCTTCTTCGGTGGCTTTTTCTAGGCCAAGTTCGGTATATCTATTTGTCCGTGGATCAATATCTGAAGTCACTTTCAAATGATAAACCAAGACTGTGCTATCCTGAGCATAGCCATTCAGTGCAATTAAAAATAAGAATAGGGGAATAAGTTTTTTAAGCATGGGGAGCAGTCTAACTTTACTTTCAAATTTCGACAAAATACTTCAATCCTTGGTCAATACGCTTTCATATAGATTTTCGTTTGCTTTTAAAGACAAAATATGGAAAATGGTCATAGACCAGACCCAAGGCAAAGCTATCGTGGAACTCAGAAGTGAAGTCCATAGCATCTCTTATCACATTATTGATTTGATAGAAGGAAAAGAAAGAAAACTGGCTGTGGGTATTGATGACCCATGGAGTATTCCAGTTGGTTTCGTAGATCCATATTTGTTAATTGAGACTTTTACAGACCCAAATGATCCTCAGAGTAAGAATTTATCAATTTTTAATGTGGTGACTGAATCAAAATTTGACACCAAGGAAGGCTTCCAAATGGAGCAATATGTTGATGATTCGCTCATTGGCTATTACTTGGCTGAGCCAGAAAAGCCAATTGAATTTAAAATCAAATCTTCACTGTCAACCTTTTCCTATCAGTTGTTGTCACCTAACTATTACCGATCAGGGTCAAATGGAGCTAATTTGGTACAGCAACTATTGCCAAACGCAGACTTAAGTGTAGGTTGTGAGTATTTTGAGCAAGCGGAATTGATAATAATCAGCTACTATGAACGATTGGGTACAACCTTTGCTAGGAAGATGATCGTTATTAGACGGGACGAAACGATCTACCACGAAACAACAGATGTAAACTTGACAGGCTTTGCTTCCGGTGCGTTCATGATTTATAATGATCTTTTAATTTTTATTGAAAACAGCAATCAACTACATGCAATCAATATATAAGGTTTTATTATTTACTGTGCTTTCTACTTCTTCTCTTATTGCAGGAGCAGCATCGCTGGACTCATTGGGTACGGAAGAGAGCGGAGGCAAAGTCTTCATAAGACATCAGGTAGTGAAAGGGGAGACACTTTATAGCTTGTCAAGGAGGTACGGTGCAGAAGTGAGTGGTATTGTTGAATTGAATCAAATCGTTGACAATCAGCTTTCGTTGGGTCAAGTGCTAAGAATTCCAACTTCACTAAAGGTCAAGTCAACCACTCCTGCAGTTAATACGAATACAGCGGTTTTGAAAACTAATTCCAGCCAGACTGACAATACTCATGAAGTCAAACCTGGAGAAACACTTTTTGCTATTTCAAGAAAATATGGAATCACTGTAGATCAAATTAAAACCATGAATGGACTTCAGAATAATGAGCTCTCAGTTGGTCAAATTATCACAATAGGATCTGCCGAAATGAAGACAAGTCAAACTGTCAGTGAGGTTAAAATACCTGCGCCAGAGCCGGTGCAGCAAAAGCCATCTGGATTTTCTGAATACTATGTGCAAAGTGGTGAGTTGCTGGAATCCATAGCAGGTCGCTTCAGTGTGCATCCAGATAGTATTGTGAAATGGAATCAGCTTACCAATTCTTACCTAACCATTGGTCAAAAACTACTTATAAAAGGAAAGCTGGATCAAGTTAAGCTGAAGCAAAGAGAGACAGTGGAGATACTGCCCTATGGCACACGTAAGCTTGTAAAAGATCAAAGTGGCTTTACCAAGATATACGAAGAAGGTACAGCAAGTAAGATTGAGGAAAAGATAGAGACTACAAAGTATCTCGCTTTGCACCGAACTTTAGGACCTGGTACGCTCATAGAGGTACGCAACCTTATGAATAATAAGAAGATTTTCGTAAGGGTGGTAGGGAAGCTTCCAGAGACTGGACTCAATGAAAATGTCATGATCCGCCTATCTCCTGTGTGTTTTGAGCGCTTAGGTGTCATCGATCCAAAAACGCGTGTAGAAGTATCATATTTTCAGGATTAAGGTGACTGACCTCAAGGCCTTTTTGGATGAGAAAGTTGCTCAGTACAATCAGCCAGGCTTTATCACACTTGATCCTATCAGCATACCACATCAATATTCCAAGAAGCAAGACATTGAGATAGCTGGCTTATTTGCGGCGGTACTAGCCTGGGGTCAGCGCAAGACCATTATCAATAAATGTGGGGAGCTTTTAGCTATGATGGACAATGCTCCCCATGATTTTGTTTTGAATTATCAGGATCAAGATTTGGAACCATTCACCAAATTCAAGCACCGTACATTCAATGCCACCGACACTTTGTACTTCTTGCATTTCCTCAAGTATCACTATCAAAACAATGATAGCCTCGAAACCGCATTCATTAATCAAGTAGACCTTGATGTGTCAAATGTCGAAGCTCACCTCAATGGATTCTCCAATACTTTTTTCTCATTGCCTGATCATCCCGTGAGGACTTACAAACATATTTCGAGACCGAGTAGAAAATCAGCCTGTAAGCGTCTGAATATGTATCTGAGATGGATGGTTCGTGATGATGATTGTGGAGTAGATTTTGGGATTTGGAAAAAAATAAAGGCACACCAACTAGTTTGTCCTTGTGATCTTCATGTGGATCGAGTCGGCCGTTCGCTTGGTTTGATTACTAGAAAACAAACCGATTGGCTTACAGCCATTGAATTAACCGAGAGATTAAAAGAATTTGACCCTTCTGACCCTGTCAAATATGACTTTGCCTTGTTCGGATTAGGAGTAGAGGAAAAATTCTACTGATTCCACTGAGCAGGATTGCTGCGCCAAGAACTAAGTGTAGCTTCTAGTTCAGGTTTAATAGCACCTTTTTCTATCAAAGAAGCGATCAAGGTCTGGTAATCGCTCAAATACCACAGGTCTATATGGTGTTCTCTAAAGTTTTCCTCAGCTATACCAAATCCATAGGTAAAGATGGCTACCATACCCAGTACTTCCATTTTGGCAACACGGATAGCTTCTGCTGCTTGTAATGAACTGCCACCAGTTGACACCAAATCTTCAATCACAACAACTTTCTGACCAAGTACAGCTTTGCCTTCTATTTGATTACCCATGCCATGTTCTTTGGACTTGGATCGGATATAGATGAAAGGAAGTCCCATGGCCTCTGCAATGAGTATACCCTGTGGAATACCCGCCGTAGCTACTCCAGCGATACATTCTACTTGAGGATATTTATCTCTTATCGTTTGTATCAATCGATCTTTCACCAATGTTCTCACCTTTGGAAAGGAGAGACTAAGTCTATTGTCGCAGTAGATTGGAGACTTCCAGCCTGATGCCCATGTGAAAGGATCTTCTGGTCTGATTTTAAGCGCTTCTACTTCTAGCAAATGCTCTGCTACTTCTTTAGAAATTTTAATATCGTACTGGTGAATGGCCATGTGATTTTTTGTTTTTTTAAATTTTCAACTGGGAGTCATTAGTCCAGTTAATTTTATGTTTTATTTGTATACAAAGCTAAGCTTCTTGTGAAAATATATATCAACGACATTCCTGTAAGTATCATCAGTCCTGACGAATTAGATACTTCAAAGGAATTTGATCTTGTAATTGATGGTACTATCAACAAACTCAAGCCAAAAATCCTCATAGATGATGTCTTGATCAAAGATGCAGCTCCTAAGAAGGTAGATGAGTTGCTGCACATCATGACTGATAATAAGCTCAAAAAAGTGGATTCTATCACTTTTGTTAGCGCGGATAAGGATTTAGTTATTGCTTATATCAAAGAAAAATTCAAAGTGATCCACGCAGCAGGTGGGGTGGTAGATAAGGGAGGAAAGATTTTATTGATTTTCCGAAAGGGTTTTTGGGATATCCCAAAAGGCAAACAAGATAAAGGTGAGTCCAAAAGAGAATGTGCTGCGCGAGAAGTAGAGGAGGAAACTGGAGTTAAGGTTTCTGTCGAAAAAAAGATCAATGCTACGTGGCATACCTATACTTCAAATAAAAAGTATGTACTGAAGCGTACGCATTGGTACGTGATGAAATGCCTAGATGACAGCAATATGACTCCACAAACGATAGAGGGTATAGATGAAGTGAGATGGATGAATCTTGCTGAATTGCGGGCGGCGCTCTACAATTCTTACAGGTCAATAAGGGTGGTAATTCAGGAATACCACAAACTGCTAAAGACCAATAATCAAAGCTCGTAAGGAAGGAATGGAGTAACATCTCCACCGTACCTATGCACGTCGCGAATGATGCTACTGCTGATAGGTGCTAACTCGGGTGAAGTAATAAGAAATACTGTTTCGAGCTCTTTATTCAGATATTTATTGATTTGAGAAATGCCGTTTTCGTACTCGAAATCAGTAGTATTTCGGAGACCTCTCACGAGAAATTTCGCATTATATTTTTTCGCAAGAACTGCAGTTAATTCATCATATAGAATCACCGAGACATTCTTGTGGTCTTTGAAAGTTTCATTGATTTTTCCCACCATCAAGTCCACATCGAAGTAGCGATTCTTAGCAGAATTATGTCCCATTGCTATGATCACCTCATCGAAGAGCGCAAGACTCCTTAGAACTATATCTTCATGACCCTTGGTAAATGGGTCGAATGAGCCTGGGAAAAACGCGACTTTAGGCATTACACGCAGAGTGATATGCTGAATAGATCAAAATATCTATGGTCTTCCAATGCTTCAAAAGATGAATGGAAGCCCATAAAATTTGGTTTGGAGCCTAATGTAATATGGCGAATGTATTTTTTTAATAATTCAATATGGGGGGAATCGTTTTTCACGAAGCCCCAGATAACAACATTGCTTGTTTTTGGTGACATACCTAGCTCCTTAAGCACGAGCATGATGTACTTGAGTATGTCTTCTGGTTTACGTGAAGCAAATTGATTGTAATAGAGTAGTTCTTTGTTTTCAGCGACTAGCAGATGCATTATTCCTCTATCAATCAGAACAAAAAGAGATTTTTCAGTGGAATGATCGTCGTATTTCAAAGCACCTTCGATAAGCGCACTACCCTGATGAATAATTTGAAGTGGTTTATTAGGATAAGCTTCTTTAGCCCATACTACTACTTTTTTATCAGCTGCAAATACATTTACCGCGTCATTGATGATGTGTTTGTAATAATAGACTTCTTCTATCTGAGTTTTTATCTCTGTATTTAATGCGAGATAATCGCTGGAAGCTTCTGCTAAAAAATGACTTTTAGGAACCAATGCGAATTTATGGCTCTTAAAGCTCAACTTCACACTGTCCCAAGAAGTCAGAGAAAGTATTGGGTGTCTTTGGACTATTTCTTTGATGATTTCAAGACGCGTATTAATTGTCTTGATGTTTTCCAGTTTATAGTCTTCTAGCACAAGACATACACCAGTTTGCCTATTCACCACCATAAATTGAAAATCCCGAATGCCTATTTGAAGACACAAGGAGTAGGAGAGGAGCTTTGACGAATCAAAGCTCTCTGCCTGAATTTTCTTGATCAGTTTATAATTGGATGTGGCTGTTTTTGTCAAAATAGTTATTCCCAGTTACCTGCAGTAGTGACATTTGTACGCGAACCAAAACGCAATGGTTTCTTAGTGTTGTATTCGCTTTCCTCATCTCTCATAGGATTGATAGGTTTAGGATTTTTCACTTCGATTGCGTTTACTTTAACCCCACTCTTATCAATTTTATCTGCCCAGACGTCAAATTTAACCGGAGGGTCTACACCAGGTACAAATGGAAGGGTCGCTAAATTGAATCTTGGCCATACAGACTTCTTGAATATAGAATCTTTTACGGCAACAGTCCCTAGAGTATCTATCTGAATATAAACGCTATCAGCTCCGTAATCTAGTGGAATAACAAACTCAGTCTTTTCTGTTAGATAGAATGAACCAGAATCTACAAAAGCCAATAATTTATTCCAGTCACTGGTATAAACACCATTGACACCTATATAGGCTAACTCTGCTTCACGAATCATCTTTAATTGCTCAATGATTCTTGCTTCCATTTTAGTTATTCGCTGAGATTCTTCAATACTAGCGTCGATGCTGTAGTATAAAAAGTATGCTAGACACAACGAAACAAATCCGAGGGCGATGGTGAAGATTTTTGTTTTACTCATTATTACGTTAGGGTTTTTTGCAATAATAAAGATAATTAGAATGTAAGCGAAACCCTATTTGACGGAATTATTTCCAAAGTACGAAATGCCATGTGAATCAGTTAGTTGTTCAAGGCTTTCAATATCTCTCAAAGTAGAGTGTAATCGTCTTTTAGGAATTTTTTTAATTTGCTCCATATTCAGCCATTTTACTTCTTTCAGCATTTGTTGGTCAGTTGCTAACTCTGGATCTGTCCCTGTTTTCATATCACCATCCAATATCTGAACTTGAAAGTAAAATTCTAGTGCATGGAGTAATCCTTCAATGTATTCATTTATAAAGAGCAACTTTAGTGGTTGAACTATCAGACCAGTTTCCTCTAGGAATTCGCGTTTCAACGTTATTTCCAGAGATTCTCCAAATTCAACACCACCACCTGGAGGTGACCAAAGCTGACCTTCTTCGCCAATACCAACATGATTTGCCAAAAGGATTTCATTTTTTTCAATCAAAATACCGCAAACGCGAGCACGAACTTTGTTGGTGAATATGCTTTGAAGTGAAGATTGATCCATATTACTTAACAAAATAGTGAGAGTAACGTTAACTTTACTGTAAAAATTAACATCATATGAGAGTATTAGTAAGTTTATTTGTTTTGTGCATTGGCTTTGGAGTTATTGCTCAGAGCGTGACAGAAGAAACACCTCAGAATGGGCCTAGAATTACCTTCTCTGAAACAGATCATGATTTTGGAGATATTACACAAGGTGACCAAGTAACCTACACATTCGCATACGAAAACACTGGAAATGAACCCTTGATTTTGTCTGATGTAAAGACTACTTGTGGCTGCACAGCAACAAATTGGGATAGAGAGCCTTTAGCTCCTGGTGCTAAAGGTGATATCAAAGTGAATTTCAATAGCCGTGGTAAAATGGGTATGCAAAACAAGATTGTGACTATTTTATCAAATGCTGTGAATAGCTCAGAGAGAGTGAAAATCACTACAAATGTACTAGCTGCAGCTCCTGCTGCTGATCCGAATTAAGCAGATTTTATAAAATGGATTGTAAGTAGTATCCATCCAGCAATGAAGCAGATACCTCCCAGAGGAGTTATTGCTCCTAAGAATTTCAAACCTGAAAGGGACAATACATAAAGAGATCCGCTGAAAAGAATTATCCCCGAAAGGAAAAGATAGCCTGACCAACTGGTCAGGCTTTTTTTGTGCTTTGTCGACAAGATGCCCGTTATCAATATTCCCAAACTGTGAAACATCTGATAGAGTACGCCTGTCTTGAATACCTCGGTATATCCGTTTTCGGTAAGTATATTACTGAGCGCATGACTTCCAAACGCTCCAAAGATTACTGTGAATCCAGCACTGATAGCGCCAATAGTTAATAGTTTGTTATCCATAATTTCTTTCACCAAAAATGCTACTGCCTACTCTCACAAATGTGCTTCCATTTTCAATAGCGATTGGGTAATCACCACTCATCCCCATTGATAGTTCTGTCATGCTCAAATGCACATTTTCGAGCGCTTTGAGTTCTTCAAAAATGGATTTTAAAGAAGCAAATTCTCTACTCACTAACGACTCATCTTCAGTGAAAGTAGCCATACCCATAAGGCCAATTACTTTGACATGCTGAAGTGAATCAAGTGCATTGGCATCAATGAGACCAAGTAGATCCTCTTTATCGAAACCAAATTTTGTAGACTCCTGTGCGATGTGGACTTGCAGTAAACATGATATGATTTTATTATTTTTTTCTCCTTCCTTATTGATCTCTTTGAGTAATTTCAAACTGTCCACTGAATGTATCAAATGAACAAAAGGCGCAATGTATTTCACTTTGTTACGCTGCAAATGACCGATCATGTGCCAATTGATATCTTTCGGAAGAGCTTCATATTTATCACAAAGCTCCTGAACCTTGTTCTCTCCAAATTCTCGTTGACCGCACTCATAAGCTGCCATCAAATTATCAAGAGGTTGAGTTTTGCTGACAGCAATGAGCTTAGCTGAAGATGATGAAAGTTGGTTATTTATTTCTTGGATTTGCTTCTTAATATGATTCATGAATGCTGTTTATTTTTTCAGTTCAATTAACTTCGTTGGCCGCCTAAAAGTTGGTTTCTAATTACTAATGTGACTCGAACTTTGTCAAATAATTTTGTATGCCAATAGTAGGAACACTTTTGAAGAAAGGCATCATGCTACGTGAAAGCCTTGAGCAGCAATATACCTCTGCTATAGAACTTCAAAAGGCAGAACTCAGGAAACTTCTCATTCATTCTCAGAATACATTAATCGGTAGGAAGTACGGATTCAAGGATATTCTGTCAACATTTAAGGATAAGGAAATCAATTCTTATTATCAGCATTTCTCAAGTCAGATTCCTGTATTTGACTATGACAAAATTCACGATGAATTTTGGAAATTATCGGAGCAAGGAGCAAAGGATGTGTGCTATCCTGGGAAAATAAAATATTTCGCTTTGAGCAGTGGCACATCTGGTGCTTCATCTAAATACATACCTATCACGAAGGATATGCTCAAATCTATAAGAAAGACGAGCGTTCGTCAAATCCTGAGTTTGTCCAAATGCAATCTTCCTGATAGCTTTTTTACCAAAGGAATATTGATGCTAGGTGGAAGTACAGATCTCAGAAGTAATGGCACCTATTTCGATGGAGATTTGAGTGGTATTACCACAGCCCAGCTTCCATTTTGGTTTCAGCATTTCTACAAACCTGGGAAGAAGATTGCCAAGAATACTGATTGGTCAGCCAAACTGGATGAAATCACCAAAAAGGCCAAGGATTGGGATATTGGAATTATTGTGGGAGTGCCCGCCTGGCTGCAGATTTTACTAGAGAAAATCGTTACTTATTATCAAGTAAAAAATATCCACGAAATATGGCCAAACCTAGAAATATTTGTTCACGGTGGAGTTGCTTTTGAGCCATACAAGCGAGGATTTGCTAAGCTTTTGGGGCGACCTTTGATTTACCTTGAAACCTACTTAGCTAGTGAAGGGTTTATTGCTTTTCAATCGGCATCAGATGGCAATAGTCTTAGGCTGGTACTAAACAATGGCATTTACTATGAGTTTATACCTTTCAACAAAGAGAATTTTACTGAAGAGGGGGAGCTTCGTGATCGTCCAAATACACTAAGCATAGCTGAAGCAAAAGAGAACACCCCTTATGCTATTTTGCTCACGACTAATGCAGGAGCTTGGAGATATCTTATAGGAGACATCATACAATTCACCAGTGTCACCAACAATGAAATAATCATAACTGGTCGCACGAAACACTTCCTGAGCCTGTGTGGAGAGCATTTGTCTGTCGATAATATGAATCAAGCGATTAATTCAGTTGGTTTAAGTAGTGGAGTAGATATTCGGGAGTTCACAGTACTGGGAAAAGTGCTAGAGACTGGTTTTGGTCATCACTGGTATATTGGGTCAGATAATAATATAAATGCTATGGAATTTTCTGATTTACTCGATCAAAAGCTGAAGGCGCTAAATGATGATTATGCCGTGGAGAGAAAACATGCGCTGAAGGAAATTACACTAACAGTACTACCGACTCATTATTTTTATGACTGGATGAGACAGCACGGCAAAGAAGGCGGGCAAAATAAATTTCCTAGAGTTTTGAAAAACGAAAAGTCTAAAGACTGGTTGCGTTTTGTGACCAGTCAAGTAAACTTAAATAACGTTTAGAATGCCTCCGTTTATCAAAGGGTTATTGTTTGGATTGATTTTCATTTTCTCATTTGGACCGAGTTTTTTCACACTCATCCAGACGAGTATTCAGAAAGGCTATAAACGAGCCATTAGCGTGGCTTTGGGTTTTTCACTTAGCGATATCACTTATGTTGTTTTGGCTCTTCTCGGGCTGGGTTCTATATTGGAAGATCCTGAAATTCGTTTTTGGGTAGGTCTGGTAGGAGTTGTCGTTTTGATCACGTTCGGTATCACGCTTTGGGTGAAACCACCAACTACTCCAATTGATAATGATGTGTCGTCTGGTTCAGATAAGTCACTCATTAAGTACTTCATGAAGGGATTTTTGATCAATGCAGTTAATCCTTTTATTATCATTTTTTGGTTAGGAGTCATTGGTATAGTTGCTGCAAACTATGAATTCACAATGATTGAAAAGGTGTATTTCTTTTCAGGTATGCTAATAACTATCCTATCAGCAGATTTAGGTAAAGCCTTGGTTGCCTATCGTTTGAGATCTATGCTCACGATTAAAAGGATCGCTCAAATCAATAAAGTAGTTGCCGTAGTGCTGATTCTATTTGGGTGTCAAATCATCTACTTTCTTATCTCCAATTACTGGCTCTGATTCACTGAATATGGTGATCAAAAAAAAGCGCGCCAAACGAAGTTTGACGCGCCTTTTAAGCTTTGATGTTTTGCTATTATTTCACAGTATCTGCGGCAGACTTATAGCGATCTGTATGTACACCTACGGCTCTTCCCGATGGATCATTCATGTTTTTGAATGATGCATCCCAAGCCAATGCCTCAGGTGTGCTACATGCCACTGAAGGCACTGAAGGCACGCAAAGTGCTGCAGTGGTGGAAGGAAAATGCTCTGCAAAGATTGATCTGTAATAGAACTCCTCTTTATTCATTGGTGTCTGGGCAGGGAATCTATATTTAGCATTTACTAGCTGTTCGTCAGAAACCTCTTCGTTTACACGTGCCTTCAAAGTATCTATCCAATTGTAACCCACTCCATCAGAAAATTGCTCTTTCTGTCTCCAAGCGATGCTTGCAGGTAAGTATTTTTCAAACGCTTTGCGAACTACCCACTTCTCCATTTTGTCGGGAGTGATCATTTTATCTTTCGGATTCAACCTCATTGCTACATCCATGAATTCTTTATCAAGGAAAGGTACTCGACCTTCTATTCCCCATGCTGCAAGAGACTTATTTGCCCTTAGGCAGTCATACATATGAAGCTTGGATAGTTTTCTCACAGTCTCCTCGTGGAATTCCTTTGCATTGGGAGCTTTATGGAAATAAAGATAGCCTCCAAACAACTCATCCGAACCCTCACCAGAGAGTACCATCTTGATACCCATAGACTTGATGACTCTTGCCATTAAGTACATAGGTGTAGACGCTCGTATGGTGGTAACATCGTAAGTTTCAAGATGATATACTACATCTCGGATTGCGTCTAATCCTTCTTGGATTGTAAACAATATTTCGTGGTGTACTGTATCCAGCGCCTCTGCAGCTTTTCTAGCGGCAGCCAAATCTGGTGAACCGTCAAGACCTACAGCGAATGAATGAAGCTGCGGCCACCAAGCTGCAGTTTTCCCATCATTTTCAATTCTATCACGAGAAAATTTCTTAGCAAGAGCTGAAGTAACCGAAGAATCCAAGCCTCCTGATAACAATACACCATAAGGAACGTCAGACATCAATTGCCTCTTTACTGCAGCTTCTAGCGCGTCATGAAGTTCCTCTATGCTTGTCTCGTTATTTTCTACACTTGCATAGTCCACCCACTCCCTTTTATACCACTTGGTTGGGGTTTCATCTTTGCTATATAGGTAATGTCCCGGAGGGAACAATTCTATTTTGGTACAGTAGCCCTCTAGAGCCTTAAGCTCAGAAGCCACATAGAAGGTACCATCTTCATCCCATCCCATGTACAATGGAATAATCCCCATATGGTCACGAGCGATGAGATATGTATCTTTCTCACTGTCATAAATAGCAAAAGCAAATATTCCATTGAGTTCATCTAGAAAAGCAGGGCCTTTCTCTTGATACAAGGCTAAGATGACTTCACAATCAGACTCGGTTCTGAAGTGATACTTCCCTTCAAACTGTTTTCTGATCTCTCTGTGATTGTATATTTCACCATTTGCTGCGAGCACCACTTTTTCGTTTTCACTAAAAATAGGTTGCTTGCCAGATGCTGGATCTACAATTGCAAGACGTTCATGCGCCAAAATCGCATTTTCACTGCTGTAAATGCCACTCCAATCCGGACCTCTATGCCTAAGCTTTTTAGACATTTCAAGCAATCTTGGTCTTAGTTGATCAGAAGATTGCTTCAGTTCAAATGCACATACTATACCGCACATATTCTACTTTGAATTAAAAGATTGAAACTTTAAATGCTTTGGGTAATGCAGAGTAACAATGGGGAAAATTAAAATTCGAGGCGAAAGTTAATCGAGGTAATGATTATTTTCAATAAAACGAGCATATATCTAGTCTCGTGATGAAAGAAAATTATCAATCATTAGTTGATTTTAAATAAAATGCAATTTTAGTTGCCATATCCTTATTTTCAAGAAGGTATTTAATCTGTGAGAATGCTTTTCATGAAAGTGGCTCTGCTAAGACTCCACAATAGGAAGAAAACAATTGCCCACTTAAGATATATGCGATAATAGTCAGTAGTGTCCTTGTATCTAGTCTCTTTGATTTCTGCTTTCTCAAGTATATCAATTTCGGAGAAAACTTGCTCCAATGCTGCTTTGTCTGAAACCCTATAAAATTTACCACTTCCGATTTTAGCGATCTCTCTTAGGTTGGTCTCGTCCAGTGTATTCTCTACATATCTTGGTCTACCAAAGAAATCTGTCCCAAAGGGCACCTTGCCTTCTTTCCCAATAGCAATTGTATAGATCTTGATATTGTATGCTTGCGCCAATTTTGCAGCCGTAATAGGATCTATGTTCCCCGCGGTATTGTCTCCATCACTCAATAAAATTAGCACCTTAGACTTGCTTTCTGACTCTCTTAATCTATTAGTGGCTACTGCCAAAGCACTGCCTATGGCTGTTCCTCGGTTTTCAATAAGATCAAAAGAGATGTCATCTATATAGGAATTCAACAACTCATAATCACCAGTAAGCGGAGATCTTGAAAAAGCATCACCAGAAAAGACAACCAATCCAATGCGGTCTTGGAACCTGCCCGCCACGAAATTTCTCGCCACTTCTTTCGCAGCCTCAAGCCTATTTGGTTTAAAATCTTCTATTTGCATAGACTCAGATATATCTATCGTCATCATGATGTCTATACCTTCACTCCATTGCTCTACTTGTTCGTTGGTGGACTGTGGCCGAGCCAAAGTGATGCAGAGTATGCTCAGAACTAAAAAGAAGAGTACTGGCGGTATGAATCGTAATAAGCTAATTGGATCACTTTTTATATCTTTTTTGGTCAGAGCTACTGGAAGCGACTGACGAAAGCGTGACATTATCAAACCTCTCAATACCAATAAAGCAAAAAGAATTATTGGTACATAAAGCCACAGCGGCTGCTCCCAATCGAACGATTGAAGCTTGGCTAAAGAAAACCAATCTAATCTTAACCAGTTTTCACTATTGTTCATTTGGTATTCTTGATTTGGTCAATGATCAATTGATATCGATGTTGTGTGAAATCTTCAATGGCTTGAAAATCCTTGAATAATTCTGCATTCTCTTTTTTACCGTATACGCTTCTGTCTATACTCTTCAAGGTATCCTTAAGTTCTGCAGTATGCTCGAGTGCCATGATCTCCTTCGTGGTAAGTTTGGAGAAAGGCACATCCTCAAGGAGTTCTAGGAATTTTTTCCAATCGGATACTACCTTCTCAGCTAATGCGATTTCAGGGTCTTTTCTTAGTAAGTGGATGTCATTAGATAGTTTTTCAGAGAAGCGGATATATGCTTTTCTCAACCTTCGAAGTTTGAAAGTACGTTGAATTTTCTTTCCAAAAATAAGGAAGCCGGCAATTGTCAAAATCACAAGCACACCTATTATTATCCATAAGAGTGGATAGTTGAATTGTCTACGTACATTCTGATAGTCCACATTCACTTTAAGCTGCGTAGTATCCGATACTTGAGCGACCAACTCTTGAAGGAAGATGGAGTCTAAATCCATCTCTATCACCGTAGTATCACGCTTTGGATTAATAATGAATGCTGGTAGGCTCAGATACTGAACTGGGTCTATTTCAAAACTTTGTAGCGTATAAATGGCCGAGTCTTTCACCAAACCATTCAAAACTGCTCCTTCAAAATATTGCTTGCTTGAATATTCAAAAGGCTCAAAATTGAAGGTGGTGTCTGGGAGAGTGAGTTCTATCTCTTCTGGATAAGTCACACTCATCCAAAAGGTAATATCCTCACCAATCTTGAGACTGTCTTTCACAAAGCCTCCCTTCAAAGTGATTCTTTGAGCGGAAAGGGAAATAGAAAAACATAGGAGTATTAGAATAAGTAGTTTACCGCGCACGCTGAGCATTCGTTTGGTTTCTGTGTCTAAAAAGTCTTACCAATTTTGGCACATAATCTTCCCCCGTCTCTACGGAAACATAGTTCACATCGTTGCGCTTACAGAAGTCTTCAAGGGCTAAAGTATTTTTTCGATGAGTCTTGTCTAGCATATTGCGAAACTTTCCAGAGGATGTATTGACCCAGATAGTTTTGCCAGATTCTTTTTCCAGCATTGGCACGATACCTAGTCCAGGAAGTGCCGTCTCTATTGGATCAGTAAGTTGGATGACCACAAGGTCGTGTTTTCTTGCCATACCTTTCATGCCATGGATGTAATCTTCATCTATAAAATCCGAAATAAAGAAAATGATAGCCTTTCGCTTCAGCATTCCCAAAGCAAACTTAATGGCACCCTGAAGATCAGTTTTTTTAGATTGAGGTTTTAATGAAAAGATGCTAGAAAGAATTTCATAGGAATGGGTCATGCCTTTTCCCGGCTTGATATATTTCTCCTTTTGATCAGAATAGCACAGGAGACCCACCGAACTACTTTCCTTTACGGCCGAAATACTCAAGAGCGCTGATATTTCTTTACCAAGATCTATTTTTTGCTGATTCTCCTTTCCGATCTCTCCTGAAGCAGAGACGTCCAATACGAAAAGAACAGTTTGTTCTTTTTCTTCTATGAAAGTTTTCACAAACGTTCCGTGCCCTTTGGATGTTACGTTCCAGTCGATAGTGCGTATATCATCCCCATATTGATAGGGACGAACAGAATCAAACTCCAAACCAGAGCCTTTGAATATACTGTGAAAGTCGCCCTGCATTTGAGAATTGATAGCCTTGCGCACTCTTATTTCATATTTTCTCAGCTTTTTGAGGATTTCCTTCATGCAAAGTAATTTTGGGGTTTCCCAAAGGAATACATTCGTACAAAATTATAAGAACACATAGACTTAAACTTTGTGAAAAAAGCTTTTTTTCTTTTACTCCTAGCCGCAGTTTTTAGTTGCACTCCCAAGAAAAAGCCTGTGCCAGCAGATGTACTCAGCCATGACGACATGGTAAGGCTACTCATAGATGTCCATATTCTCGAAGCAAAAGTCAAAAAGCTCTATGTGAATGCGGACAGTAGCAGCAAGCTATATCATCATTATGAAAAAATGCTTTTTAGTGAGCTAGGTATAAAAAAGGAAACTTATGAAAATAGCCTTGCATTCTATATTGATGAGATAGATGCTTATAGAGATATCTATGATGAAGTAGTAGATAGTTTGCTTGCACGCCAAAAGGCCAAAGACATTAATTAATGCTTATATATCCTCAGGACATTAGAGAAAAGCTCGGTGTTGATCAACTGGTTAGTTTGATTCGTGAGCAATGCAAATCTCAAGGTGGAGCAGCGCTTGCCGATAAGATTGGCCCATCCGCTAATCTCACAGAGATCACCAAAAGACTGGAGCAGACGGATGAGATGCTCAAGGTACTTCAAAATGGTGGTCAAATTCCTTCTCGTGATTTTCAAGATTTAAAACATTTTCTTGTAAAGATTAGAGTGCAGGGCACATTCCTGCAAGCTGATGAGTTTGGACTACTCAAATCGCTCCTTCAGTTGCTTTATGATTGGATCAATTTCCTAAAGGGGAAAGAAGAGGACTATCCCAACTTGGTCGGATTGGCAAAAGGATTTGAAATAGATCCGACGCTCATTCGGTCTATAGATAAAATAGTGGATGAACGTGGCGAGGTACGTGACAATGCAAGCCCTGAATTGGCCTCTATTCGGTCGCTATTGATTCAAAAGGAGCGTGCCGTTCGTGTTGCAATCAATAAAGTTCTTCGCCACTCTATTCAGCAAAAGTTTACTGATGAAGAAAGTGCCATAACCATAAGGGATGGTCGTCTTGTGATACCAGTTAAAGCTGAGTTTAAGAGAAGGATTCAAGGGTTTGTTCATGACGAATCTGCCACAGGTCAGACCGTATTTTTAGAACCAACCGAGGCATTGGAGCTCAACAATGAAGTTCGCGAGCTTCAATATCGAGAGAAACGTGAGATAGCCAAGATCCTGACCAAACTCACCGATTTGATCAGGTCTGCTTTGGATGACTTGGACAGAGGTGCAGTTTTTATTTCTATCATAGATTTTGTGCATGCAAAGGCAGTTTTTGCACGAAATATAGAGGCGGTAAAGCCTGATATTTCTAAGCAACCACTACAGAAATGGTATGTTGCTAGACACCCATTGCTCTGGTTGGCGCACAAAGCCACAGGCAAGCCAACTATTCCGCTAAGTATAGAACTCAATCGCCAAGAGCAGCGGATACTTATCATTTCCGGACCAAATGCAGGCGGTAAGTCCGTGGCGCTTAAGACTGTCGGGATACTCCAATACATGTTTCAGTGTGGGTTGCTGGTGCCAGTTGGTGAAGGTTCTACATTCGGTATTTTCAAAAGCATCTTTTTGGATATCGGTGATACCCAGTCTTTAGAAAATGACTTGAGTACCTATAGCTCGCATCTTACTTCCATGAACTATTTCCTTCAGATGGCGGATCGGGATAGTCTCTTTTTGATAGACGAATTTGGAACGGGTACGGAACCTCAGTTTGGTGGTGCGATTGCTGAATCCATCCTTTCCACACTGAATGAAACGAAAGCTTTCGGTGTGGTGACGACCCATTATCACAATTTGAAAAAGTTTGGTGAAAACCATGAGGGAGTGGTGAATGGAGCCATGAAATACGATGTGGCTGCATTGGAACCACTCTTTATTCTGGAGGTAGGTAAGCCTGGGAGTTCTTTTGCTTTTGAAATTGCAACCAAGATTGGTTTGCCAAGTGTAACTATAGAACAAGCACGCGGAATGGTAGGCACCAGTCAGGTAGCGTATGATGCCTTGCTCAATTCACTGGAAGTGGAAAAGAGCAAGTATGATAAACTACTTAAGAAATTAGAAAAGGAATCGAAGGAAATCACAGTGCTCAAAAGTGACTATGAGTCGCTCAAAGAGATGTTGCAGACGGAGCAAAAGCAAGTGCTGAAGCAAGCCAAGCTTCGAGCAAGTCAAATAATAGATGAGGCAAATCGACGAATTGAACACACGATTCGCGAGATCAAGGAAAATAATGCAGACAAGGAAAAAACCAAGCAGCTCCGAGATGGACTCAAGGGATTTCAAACTGCTCAAACTAAGGATATTGAAAAGACTGCTCCAGTTAAAAAGAAGCCACTGCTCAGTGTGGGTGATTATGTAAAGCTTGATGATCAAGACAATACTGGTGAGATCATGGATCTGAAAGGGAAACAGGCTCAGGTACGTTTCGGTAATTTGATTTCCTTTATTGATATGAAGCGTTTGCACAAAGTATCTGGTGGACATTCTGATTCTCCAGGTTCTAAACCAAAGAAAGTTGGCGGTATCAATATGCTCGAGAAAAGGACACGATTCAGCTCAGAACTTGATATCCGTGGTACAAGAGCCGATGAGGCACTTTCACGTGTGGATGAGTTTTTAGATGAGGCATTGCTTCTTGGGAGCAATCAAATCCGAATTATTCACGGAAAAGGGCATGGCATACTCAGAGAGGTAATCCGTGGACATCTCAAAGGATACTCCGCTATAGATAAAGTTTATGATGAGCATGTGGAGTTTGGAGGGAGTGGTATCACAGTGATAGATTTCAAATGAAAACCATTACACGCTCACAGCTTTCCCTGCGAAACGGGCAAGACCGAGAGGAGATCTGGATAGCCTATGAAGGAAAGGTTTATGATGTGACCACATCTAGACTTTGGAAAAACGGGAAGCATTATGAACATTGGGCTGGTCAGGATTTAACAGAAGAGCTTATAGATGCACCACACACTATTAAAGTTTTTGAGAGATACGAACAAATAGGCATCTTAGTGCCATGATACTCATAGCAGATGCAGGAGGCTCCAAAACGGATTGGAGAATAATCGACGGTGATAAAATCACTCAGTTGGTGTCTGATGGCTTTAATTTCAAAACCCATCCAATAGACCCCTTTTTCGCTAATCTGCCAATCGAAATATTGGAGTTGAAAAATGTGAATGAAT
>JBLIFO010000026.1:0-21881 GCA_047633875.1 Marinoscillum sp.
TTGTTTTATTTTCTTTAGAAGTTTTTCACCGTCAAAATCTGGCAACCGAAAGTCAAGTGTTACGACATTGGGTTTTTTGTAGAGCGCATCTAAAAATGTCTGACCATCGGCGAATGTTTCCACGCTATAGTCTGGATTGAGCGTGAGATTGTGATGAAGAAGCTTTCTGTACCAATCGTCATCTTCTACTGCGAATATTGTAAATGGTTTTTCGCTCATCTTATGAATTATTTTTAGGCGTTGATATGACCAATAAAGATTCCCTCAGCGCCATAGATACTGCAATTATTAGAGATTCTATTTTTAGTATTTCGGCATTAGAAAGACTCTTGTCTTTTCTGTCTGCTCTTTTTTCCAATTGCTTCAACTTATCTACTAGCTCATTGGCGTGGAAATGTCTCGCCGGAGTGACTATTTTGTGAGCTGTCATAGACAAGACCTCATAGTCATCATTTTTAATGGCTTGTTTCAAAGTTCTTATTGCCGAATTTGCACTTGCGATGAAAGTCTCGATCATGTCTGCAACGAATTCATCAGATCCCATAGCTTGCAAAGAGGTAAGGTCGACAGAACTGTTCTTTGCATCGACAGCTTCTTGCTTTTTCACCTCTTTGGATTCCTCCGATTCCACATTGAGGTATTTCTCTATTTTATCAAAAAGTAATACCTCATCGAAAGGCTTTCTCATGACACTTTTGAAACCGTGTGTCTGCTCGTTCTCATGATCCAGTTTACTAGCTATAGCTGTCAATGCGATCATAGGAGTGTTTTGATTGGGGCCATCTGATTTTGAAATCTTATCGGCTACTTCCCATCCAGATAATTGGGGCATTTTCAGATCGAGTAAGATGATATCAAAAGTTTCATCCATAGCCATTTGAAGTGCTTTTTCGCCATCTATAGCCTCCTTTATCTCCATGCCTTTTTTGCGAAGTAAAGTTGCCAGAAGCTTTACATTGAATGGCTCATCGTCTGCGATGAGGGCTTTCATTCCAATCAAAGAAGCACGTAATTTTTCTGGTTTCAATTCTAACTCTTCAGGCGCATGATCGCTCACTTTGTATTTAAGAGATATTGTGACTTTAGTGCCTTTACCAACTTCACTATCGAATTTCATGGACCCATTGTGCAGGTTGACCAAACGTCGCGTGATTGCCAAGCCCAAACCAGTTCCTTTCGAAAATGAGCTTTGATTGGCTTGTTCGAACTCCTGAAACATCTTTATTTGATTTTCTGGCGCAATTCCTTCTCCAGTATCTTCTATGACAACCGTAAGTTTAAGCGTATTCTGAACCTCTTTGCCTGAGACTGTCATTTTCACAAAACCTTTCTCAGTATACTTTATGGCGTTGCTTAAGATGTTCAGTAAGATTTGTCTAAATCGGCTGGGGTCGCCTACAATGAACTGAGGCAATGGTTCTATTTCCTGTATAAGTTTGAGCCCTTTGCTCTTGGCTTGTTCTTCAAGAAATTGAATACATTCTTTACATGTCAGCGTAATATCAAAAGGAGCAATCTCTAGCAAAAGCTTATCTGCTTGAAGTTTTGAGAAGTCTAGTATATCGTTCAATAGGCTCAGAAGGTGTTGGCTAGACTTGTCTATAATGGTTACTTGCTCATTTTGCTCTTCATTAAGAGGTGATTTCAGAAGGATTTTAGTAAACCCTGAAATGGCGTTCATAGGAGTTCTGAGCTCATGGCTCATATTGGCAAAAAAACGTTCTTTTGCTTGTGATACGATCTCGGCTGATTTTTTGGACTCTCTTAGGAGGGCGTTGTATCTGGCATTCCTATTAAAATAGATTACCATGATGATGATACATGATATGAGCATGAGCAACGAAAGGCTCACAAATATGAAAATCTGTTTATTTGTTTTTGCCGCTAGATGACGGGCATTGAGTGATTTTATTTGAATTTTAACTGTTTCCCTACTTTCGAGATAGCTGATGAGATCTACTATTTGATTTTGGATATCAAAATGCTGTTCAAGAAGTAGCATTTCTTTTTGATTTTGAAGATTTTCTTGGATGGCACGGGTAGCCATCAGTTCGTCCACTTTTTCCACAAGCTTCTCTGAATTATCATCATTTCTAATATCTACTAGACTATCCAAACTAGATTGGAGAGAAGCTTCAAGTCGTGATTTACGACTAAATAACCGCTTCAAGAAAGTATTGCTTTTAGTTTCTATGATAGCTGCAGAAGCTATATCACCACCATTTTTGGATCTCGCATTTATTTCTTTCAGTAGATCATCGTATGCTTCCAGCTTCTCGTCTTTTTTCACTTCGCCGAGCACTATGATCTCATTTAGAATCTCAGATTTTTTTACGATTAACGATTTTAAGCTGTCATTAAAAACCTGTAATTCCACATCTGTCGCATTCAACGACTTCAGTGAATCTATTTTTGACAAGGTGTTTTCAAGCAATCGCTGATACTGTTCGAGATAGTTTTTCTTGCCGGTTAGTTCGAAGGATTCCACCTTCGATTCGATAGAGTTGAGGTCTACAAGAAGTTCTTTGTAGTGGATAATGTTGGCGTGAGAAAGCTCATCTGAGTCAAGTTTCACAACTACTTCAGTGAGATTATTATATGTAATAAATCCTGCTACGGATAAGGATACCGTAAGCAGGATCAATGAAATCCCAAGGAAATTGGCAATATGATTTCTCTTCACTTTAATCTTCTATGATCTAATAGACATTATTCTAAGCCTCCAATATTTGGTAACGTGTCAAGGTACCAATATTACGAGATATCAAGTTTCGCAACTATTTCTTCAGCGAGTACCAGTTTATGATCAATCTTTCTGCTTAAGTCTTTGATGCGGTCATTTCTGCCCTCACTTCGATAGCTGGCAGTGAGCTGTTTGAACTCTATAATTTGATTAAGAACCATTTTTTTATAAAGCTTATCAAAATCTTCATCTTTCGCTCGCGCGAGTTCTTGGTAGACTTTATCACTTTTCGTGCTCAGTGCGCTAGCAAGTTTCACCCGTTTAGTTACTGATTCAAGTGTTATATCATTATTAATATGCTTGTAGCTTTCAAGAGCCTTACTAGTGGTAAGGTAAGTGTCTTTAAAAGTCGCCTTGTTTAAAGCCAATTCAGAAAGATTTTCGAGAAGCATATTTTTGTCATTCGAGATCAAAAGGAACTCTGCATTTTCTTCTTCCCAACCATTGAATCTTTCAATATTGATACTTTCAGCTGCATAATAGCTCTTGCTTTGGCAACTCACTAGGGTAATTAAGGCTGTTATAATTATTGTAAAATTTTTCATGAGATTTTAGTTTGGTTAAGGTAACCGCAGAACATTATGTTCTGCGGTATGGCACTGTTTGGGTTATAGAATGATCAATACATTCACATCTGTATTGGACTCTATCTCTAGTGTATCAAGTATGCTGCCTGCTACCGTTGCTTCCACTTTCGAAGATGACATGAACGTATAGCTCTCAGTTACTTCTTCTCTCGTGTACTTTGCAACTATGAATTCATATTCACCAGGCTCCATAAAAGCAAGGGTGAACTTTCCATCGGCAACTACAGCGCTGTTGATAGAATTTTCAAATCTTGAACTACCATCTGCAGGCTCATTTGCTTCGCTTTCACTGTATGTTCCATTAGCATAAGCATATACAACTACACGGTCATCAGTATTACCAGTCATTGTCCCATTAATGGTAGCAGTGTTGTCATCATTGGAGAGTCTTGCTGTAGGGCGTAGTTTGTACTGACCATTGCCTGTCAAAACAAACGCTTTTCTTAGGTCAATATCAATCACCAATTTGGTTTCATTATTGGCTGAAATCTGATAATCGCCTTTGATTTTATATCCTGATGTAGTTCCGCTTGGCACTTCAAGAGGCTCAGTGGTTCCGTCTTTGAATTTGACATATGAGCCCTCTGCCAGTATAAGTCTAAGCTCAGTGTAAACTCCAGATTCGATTTCTCCTTCGCCTAGATCGTATTTTGCTCCATTTTGGAAGTCCATCACATTGAAGGTTTTTGGCTCATCAAATTGGGCTATTGTCTGCGATGCTTCGGAGCCTTTGGCTTCTATTTGATTCACTTTCAAGTAAACACCGGTTATGTTCTCAGCATCTACTGCCGCATCCGTAACGCCTACACTGGCGGTGCCTTTCGATGATACTTCCGAATCACATGATGACATGAATGCGCCAATGCCGAAAGTAAGCGCGGCTATTAGGATTCTAGATGTGTTTATTTTCGTTTTCATTCTTTTCGAGTTTGATATGAAAACCTCATTATTCAAGATATGTGCCGCACATGGCTTTAGTAGGTAACTATCATCAGGTCAATGACATAGTGAAAACGATTTTTCATTTCGTATTTGATGATTGATTCATTTTGGCGAATCCTGTCGCAAAATGACAATGATTCATTTGAGACTCTCGTGAATGAAATCGGCTGGGAGCTAGTGCTGGAGATTCAAAAAGAGAAATATGCCATTTTCCTGAGAAGATTATAACCATTTTGATTTTATACAGGAACTTTCATGTTTTGAATTCTATTTTTAGCTCGTTTTGTAATAAATTAAATTTTATTTTTCACACAACTAACTAAAACATGGCCAAGAAAATCACACTTAATTTAACCTTATCAGCAGGCCAGCTATGGTGGAGCTCTGATGGAGGTATTAACTGGGCAATTGCTGGCCCGAAATCACCTACTACTTTACTGAATAAGGATTATGAATTGCAATGGATCTGTGATGACGCTACCATAGATGACCTAGAGATAACAATCGACAGTGGGACAGTTTTGGAGCCAGCTACTGGGACCAAAAAGGAGAAGACTAGTAAGGTAAACCCATCTTCCAAAAATGGAGATTTGGGTAAATATTCAATAATAATCAATGGTGCAATTACCATTGATCCAGATGTAAAGGTATGCTCAAATCCTCCTTGTGGTGTAAATTAAGACTAGCCGTACAAATATTAATCTTACTCTATCTTAGCGATCAAACAATTGGTCGCTTTTTTTATGCTCCGAAAACACTGGCAGATTTTACTTTTTGTTCTAGGGTCGCTTTTAGCCGATCAAATTTACGCACAGTCAACGTTGGATAGTCTTAAATCCGTGGATTTAGAACCTTACACAACAGAGGTGCAGTTGGCTACCTACGAGGCAATTATTAGTAAGTCATTACATAATGAAGATTCCACGCTTAAGTATGCTAACATTATGTTGGATGCTTCAAAAGGGAAAAGCGCAAAGTTTCACGCCTCTGCTTGTGCTTATATTGGTCAATCCTATTCGGCAAGAGGTGATTATGAAACAGCTCTAAAGTTCTTGCTTGAGGGAATGGAGCTCGAAGATCAACTGACCAATAAAGAGTCTTTGTTTTTGAAAATGGTACTTGCAGGGCTTTATGGCAATCTTGAAGAGATGGACAGAATGAGAGAGCTATCGCTTTCTATTATTAGCGATGAGTTAAAAAATGGAAGTGAGGCCAATGAAGCACTTGTGGCCATGATGTACAATAATCTCGCTCAAGGATTTTATCAAAACAGCTTTTTTGATTCGGCACTTTTCTATTTTCAGATGGCAGAACAATCCTGCTCAGAGGCTTCATATCCTGGTTTTGGTGTTTTTGTTCGAGGTAATATTGGAATGGTCTACAATAAAATTGGCCGATATAGCGAGGCTGTTCCATTGCTTGATTCGGCTATCGTCAAGGTAAGGGAAAATGGAGATGTATTAAGCTTAGCTACTTTCTTGATGATTTTGGCTGAGACAAAAATTAAATTGGGTGATCTAAATAGTGCAGAGCAACTACTAGCTGAAAGCTACGCGATCGGCAAAGCCAATTCATTGAAAGAGCAAATAAGAGATGCCAGTCAGATGTTGAGCGAGCTATATCAGCAGTCAGACAATTATAAACTCGGATTGAACTTTTATAAGGAATATAGGACGTATGAAGATAGTATCACCAATTTGAATGCGGTGAAGAATATTGCCAATATGCGCAAGGAATATGAAATAGGCCAAAAACAGGTAGAAGTAAATCTTCTCACCACTGAGAAGAAAAACCAACAGTTTATCCTCATGACGGTGGTGATATTTGCTATCCTCCTGATGGTATTAGCTGCAGTGATTTTCAAATATTACAAAGCCAAAGCACGAGTCAATGCACAATTGGAAGAATTAAATGCGACAAAAGACAAGTTTTTCTCCATTATCTCGCATGATTTACGCGGACCGATCAGTTCTTTCATGGGAATTAGCCGGATCATCAAGTTTATGGTGAAAGCTAAGGAAACAGAGCAACTGCTAGAAGTAGCAGATGATATCGAAGACTCGGTAGACAAACTTTCAACACTTCTGGACAATCTGCTCAATTGGGCCATGCAGCAGCAAGGTCAAATCCCATATTCGCCAGAGCAGATAGACTTGAACAAAATGGCAATTGAAATTGCGAGTACACTCAAAATGATGGCAGAGGGAAAACAGATAAAATTGATCACCGAAGTGCCGGAAAATCTGACCATATGGGCAGATCGAAATACGACTATGACGATATTGAGAAACATTACTTCTAATGCACTCAAATTTACCCCAGAGCAAGGCCAAGTAACAATTGCCGCGAATTCCGAAAAGGATAGTGTAACAATACGCATCTCGGATACAGGAGTTGGGATGGCTCAAGAAAAGCTAAATAGCCTTTTTGAGCTTGGAGATAGGAAAAGCACTTATGGTACAGCAGGGGAAAAGGGCTTGGGGTTAGGACTTCAATTAGTCAAAGAGTTTGTACTTCTCAATAAAGGAGAAATCAGCGTTGAGAGTGAAGAGGGAAGTGGAACTCGTTTTTTAGTGCAACTACCAACTGCCTGATATTTTTCAGCTTTACATGAAAACACTTATCTTCATGCATGCCTTCCCTTAAGACGCTACAATCAATTCTATTTTTAGCAATTAGCAGCATGGTCTTTGGCCAATCTAATACGCTTTCAGATAGCATAGATTCGGAATTAAAAAGCTTAGCCAAGAATGATCCTGCTAGACTTATCCTATTAAACCTTGCGGCGGAGTATCAAACAGATCCAAAGTCAAAGCTCAATTACTCAGATAGCTTACTCAATCTTGCTCAAGAGCTAAATGTGAAGGAATATCTGCATTGGGCCTATTATCATCAAGGTCAGGCTTATAGAACTATGGGTGATTTTGATGTAGCAATCTATTCTTTTTTCAAGGCATTGGATTATGCAGAGAAATCTGATTTTGAAAATGGTAAAGCAAATACCCACATAGCCTTAGCGGATACCTATTCGCTGCTTGGAGACCATGCCAATTCAATGATCTATTACAAGAAGGCATTAGCATATTTACGCAAAGATGATAGCTCTCAGAGAGCCAATATTCTTTTAAATATCGGAGATGAATTCTACATGACTGGAAGGTTAGATTCAGCACTCACTGCCTTCGAAGAGTCAAAGCTTATTTATCAATCTCTTGGTCTTGATCCTGCCGGGCTTGCATATAATTTTGGATATATTGGTTTGGTGAAAGCTGAAATGGGCGATATGGCAGTGGCTGAGATGAACATGACAAATGCACTTCAGTCATTAAATGTTCAAGGAGATTACTACGGTGTGGCCATCTTTCTCAAGAGAATGTCTGACGTATGCCGCCGAAAGGGGTATTTAGTAAAAGCTAAGAATTTCGCAGATTCCAGTTTGGTGATTGCTAAACGATATGATCTGAAATCAGAAATAAGAGACAATAGTTTGCGACTAGCAGATCTCTATGCAATGAGTAATGACTATGAATCAGCTTATAAATTTCATCAGCAATATATTGCACTTAATGATAGCCTTTCAAACGATGAGCTTATGCGGAGAGTAGAAAGCCTTGAAGGAGCGTTCGCTCTTGCCAGCAAACAAGGAGAGGTTCAATTGTTAAACAAGAGCCGAGAATACCAACAGACCATCATTTATTCGGCTGTTGCTGTGCTCATCGTTCTCCTCATTTTTGTTTTTGTGTTCTATAGCTACTATCGGAGCAAGGCTAGAATTAATAAGAAACTGGAAGAACAAAAATTGGCATTGGAGCAACTCAACCAAACCAAGGATAAATTTTTCTCTATTATCTCACATGATTTGAGAGGTCCTATAAGTTCGTTTCATGGTATAGGCTTGTTGATCAAGCATTTTGTACAAACAAAGGACACTGAGCAATTAATGGGTGTGGCTGATGATATAGATGTATCTGTAGATAGACTAGCTGGACTCCTAGATAACCTCTTGGGCTGGGCCATGCAGCAGCAAGGTAGTTTCCCCTATTTACCTGAGCAAATAGCCATTTATGAATTAATAAGTGAGCTCATCCAAACGCTCCAGACCATGGCTCTAAGCAAAGGTGTCACAATAATAAATGAGGTCGAGGAAGACATTGATGTCTATGCAGATATGAATGCCACCATGACCATTTTCAGAAATTTGTTGAATAATGCTTTAAAATTCACCTCAAAAGGTGGAACAGTTACGATAAGGAGTATTAAGAACAGCAATGAATCTGAAATACAAGTGATCGATACAGGCATAGGGTTAGATAAAAACCGCTTGGATCTCTTGTTTGGGTATGCTGATAAAAAGATTACCTATGGGACAGATGGTGAAAAAGGTATTGGTCTGGGCCTAAGTCTCGTTAATGAGTTTGTAATTATGAACAAAGGATCAGTAAAAGTGGAAAGCGAGATAGGTACAGGAAGTTGCTTTACTATCAAGTTACCTTCCACCTCTAAATAATAAAGTCGACCACAAGTCGACTTTATTATTTGTCTATTTTCAAATCATTTTAAAGACTCAAAGACACCATCTGGGTATAGACTGTCACTATTTCATCATCTTCTTTGATGTTTTTCAAAGCGATTTCGAAATCAGCCGTTGGTTGGTTGCGTATGAAAATTGCTATATCAAGAATTTCTTCGAATTGGACTGCCGCTTGATCTTTGTCTAAGAACCCGCTCTTTACAGCTTTCTTGTAATACTTTTCTAATTTTTTCACTGAGTAATAGATTGCAGGCTTGTCAATATATGTGGTAGGAGTGGGTTGAATACCACCGCCATCTACAACTCGAGTGTAGGAGTCGCGAATCAGATCAAGTTTCTTGCCTACATTATCTCCCATGTAGTGAGAGCGAACAGAAATTGATGAAAGTACCTCTTGAGATACTTTATCTTCAATCTTTCTAAAATAGAAGTAATCTGACTCAGCAGGCTGAGCAAATGAAGGGGTCAACATACCGAAAAGGATTGTCATAGCGAAGAGTGACTTTTTCATATTTGTTAACGTTTAAATGTTGTTGTTAAATTTTTCGTAAAAATAATCCCTATTCATAAAATTATCTTTGTAAAAACACCCTATTATCTGAAAATATTCATTATTACAATATGGCATAAAATTTTATTTGATCTTCTTTCTTTTTTGCAAAATTTTCAATTTTAATAATCGATCTATGAGATTGGATCAATCCTTTTAGCTTCTCATTACGATGGTCTAACTTTACATCATCTCATTTTAAGGATTTTCTCATTCATTTGATGATCACATTTCTATTTTACTTGCCTTTTTTGCTGGGATTTGTAGTGATTGGGGTCTATGCCGAAAGGAAAGTTTCTGCCTTTATTCAGAACAGGCTAGGTCCGATGGAAGTAGGCCCTGTTGGTTTGTTCCAGACTGTTGCGGATCTACTGAAAATGCTTCAAAAAGAAGATATTCTACCCAGAGCTGCGGATAAGCTACTTTTTCCAATTGCACCACTTGTCATTTTCGCATCAATTTTTGGAGGGTTTGCCGTACTTCCGTTGACTGAAGGCGTAGGAGGATCAGATGTTACAGTTGGCGTATTCTATTTGCTGGCCATTGTTTCCATAGATGTGTTGGGCATATTGATGGCTGGTTGGGCCTCCAATAATAAATTCGCCATTTATGGCGCTTTGCGCGCAGGTGCTCAGATCGTTTCTTACGAAATCCCTTTGAGCTTGGCAGTGCTGGCAGTAGTAATGTACTCGGGAACACTCGACCTACAGCAAATTGCTGCGCAGCAAGGTGTTTTAAGTGAAACTCAACATTATCTCTTTGGAATTCAAGCAATTGAAGTCACACAGCTAGGGGGATTTCTGAGTTGGAATCTTTTCAATAATCCATTCATGTGGCTGGCGTTTGTCATTTTCTTTATTGCAGGTCTTGCAGAATCCAATCGAATACCTTTTGATTTACCAGAGTCAGAGTCAGAGCTCATAGGTGGCTATCACACAGAATATAGTGGTTTTCGCTGGGGAGTATTCATGTTAGCCGAATATGGGATGATGCTTTTGGTTTGCTTTTTAGCAGCCGTATTGTTCTTAGGAGGGTGGAATACACCTTTACCAAATATTGGTGGATTAAATTTGGCGGTTTGGACTACCGGAACAGTCTGGGGTGCTTTTTGGTTAGTGTCAAAAGCCTCATTCTTGATCTTTATGCAAATGATGGCAAGATGGACATATCCTAGACTAAGAGTGGATCAATTGATGTCACTATCGTGGAAATACTTGACGCCAATTAGTATTGGCCTATTGTTTATTATTGGCATTTGGAAGATATGGCTCTTATGAACGCGTACTTCAGAAATATCAAAATCGCAGCGAGCACCATGGCTGCCGGGCTCAAACTTACCTTCAGGTATTTGTTTGAGGCGCGGAAATCTCGTATGCCTGTAGGAATAGCCGATCCAAGCTATTTTGATATAGATAAGGGAATCGTCACACTTCAGTATCCATACGAATCACTTCCAGTGCCAGATGTAGGTCGCTATCGCCTGCACAATGAAATAGATGACTGCATAGTCTGTGACAAATGCGCCAAAGTATGTCCGGTAGATTGTATAGAAATAGATGCCATCAAAGCTCCAGAGGTATTTGGGACTACTTCCGATGGTACACCAAAGCGGATCCATGCTGCGAAATTTGACATAGACATGTCTAAATGCTGCTTCTGTGGGCTTTGCACCACGGTGTGTCCTACGGAATGTCTGACCATGACGAAAGCATATGATTTCAGCGAGTTTGATGTCAATGATCACGTCTATGCTTTTGGAACCATGAGCCTTGCAGACATTGCGCAGAAGCGTCAGGATTTGGAAAAACATGAAACGGAAAAGGCTGCAGCCAAAACCCAAGTAGTCACCAAAGATACGAGTTTGCCCAAAGTAGGAGTGAAGCCACAAATGAAACCTAAAGTAGGGGGAGCTAAGCCCGTGCTCAAGCCAAAAATTTCTACAGATACTTCAGAGGAGCAAAAAGCAGAAAGCATCAATGAGGGAAAGTCAAAGCCGGTTTTCAGACCAAAACCGATGATGAAGGCAAAACCCGTGATAGCGCCAAAGCCAATAGAATCAAAGACTGAAAGCACAGCAAAGCCAACAGATGAAGCCTCGGAAAGCAAAAATACTACTGAGGAGCCAGCGAAATCCAAATTTCGTCCAAGGCCAATGATCAAAAAGAGACCTAAGCCAGATGACAATGACTGACGTTTTGATCATCGTATTCACTGCAATGACGGTGCTGCCTGTGCTTTACTTGCTGTTTACCAAAGATGTGATTCGAGCTGCATTTGGATTTGTTTTATCGTTGCTTGGCATAGCGGGACTTTATGTGCTGCTCAATAGTGAACTCATGGCAGTGGTGCAGTTGCTCATTTATGCTGGTGGCGTAATCGTATTGTTGCTTTTCGGTATCATGCTGACGAAGCGTACAGGTGATGAGGGGATTTTCACAGGTCATAGAAATGTTTGGCTTTCAAGTCTGGTTGTTTTACTTCTCGGGGGTATGTTATTCCGCTGGTTGATCACCGCCTCAAGACCTAATGCGGATCAAAAGGAGTTTGCTGGAGACCAAGTCCGAGAGATTGGGGTGCTATTCCTTACCGATTACATTATTGCATTTGAAGTGATAGCTGTTTTGCTTTTGGTTGCTCTGGTAGGAGCTAGTTTTTTGGCAAATAAATCCAGTCAGAAATGAGCACACTCCCCATCGCATATTTTTTGACCTTATCTGGGTTTTTGCTTCTAGCAGGTTTGTTGATTGTATTGATCAAGCGAAATGTCATTTTCGTGCTGATAGGCATAGAGCTGATGCTCAATGCTGCCAATCTCAACTTGGTTGTGTTTTCTAGATACGATCCAACGCTAGCGGGCCAAGTCTTCGCAATATTTTCAGTGGTGATAGCTGCGGCAGAAGCGGCCATTGCTTTGGCTATTTTGCTCAATGTGGTCAAATATTACAAATCATCTGATCTTGACGAATTCAATTTACTAGAGCATTGATGAGTGCGCTTAGCTACATATTGTTAGTAGGATTTGCTCCTTTGTTTGGTGGCTTGATTACCTATATATCTGGGAAGAAAAACGCTTTAAAAGTTTATTGGATTGGCCCTGTATTGACATTTTGCGCAAGCGGTCTGCTTTTTAATGCTGTCTTGAATGAAACCCTTTACCTGAAATGGCAATGGCTTCCCGGAATGGAACTTGGCTGGGCCATAGACGCCATGAGTGGATTGCTCATCTTACTTGTGTCCTTAATTTCCTTGCTCGTGCATCTTTTTTCAGCTCACTATATGGCAGGTGAAAGTCAAGTGCACCGATACTTCGGAAAGCTAGGTTTTTTCAGTGCTTCTATGCTAGGACTACTAATGTCTGATCACCTGGTACTTGTATTTATATTTTGGGAGTTGGTAGGTTTTTCTTCTTATCTGCTCATTGGGTATTGGTTTCAGGATGGAGACAAGGCGAGGGCTGCTCGTGAAGCTTTCATGATCAATAGGGTAGCGGATGCAGGGCTTTTGATAGGGGTCATCTTAATGGTTGGCGTCTTAGATCAGCCCTATTTGTCTTCTTTAGCCACATTTCAAGATACATGGATTTATCAACTTGCAGGACTTGGGTTGATGATTGGGGCATTTGGTAAGTCTGCACAATTTCCGTTTTATGGCTGGTTGCCAAAAGCAATGGCTGGTCCCACGCCCGTTTCCGCATTGATACATGCGGCTACTATGGTGACACTTGGCGTCTATCTTTTGATACGAGTGCAGCCAGTTTTGACACCTTTTATGCTTTCCACCATTGCCGTAGTTGGGGCCATTACTGCGCTGATGGCTGCTATTTCTGCGCTTACGCAATTCGATATCAAAAAGGTGCTGGCATACTCCACCATTTCCCAATTGGGCTATATGATTATGGGTATAGGTGTTGGTGCATCGGAGGCTTCTCTTTTTCACCTTTGGACACATGCCTTCTTCAAAGCTGGTCTTTTTTTAGGTGCTGGAGCAGTGATACATTACTTGCATCAGGCGCATCATGATGACTCTTTTGATGCCCAAGACATGCGAAGCATGGGAGGGTTGAAAAAGCACTTACCACTTACCGCCGTAGCATTTACAATATGTGCCTTGGCCTTGGCGGGACTTCCATTGTTTTCTGGATTTTTGTCCAAAGAAGGTATACTCACTGGCGCTGCGAATTGGTCGTTAGCAGGTGATTCGTGGAGGTATTTGGTACCAGCATTTGGATTGATTACCGCCGTGCTTACACCCTTTTATATAGGCAGACAAGTGCTGTTGGTTTTTCATGGTAAGCCGAGAGCCGAGCGTCAAACGATAGTAGGAATGGAGCCATTAATCAAAGTGGCATTACCAATTTCAATTTTGGCAATTGGTTCTGTTTGGATCTTTCATTCGCTAAATCCATTTGATGCTTCGGGTTGGTATTTCGCTGATTTATTGCCCTTAAACATGATTGGCAATGTGACACATGGAGGAGCGGGATTTGTAGTTTTGATACTTTCTCTCCTTGCTGTGGTGATAGGTTTGTTCATGGCCTATTCTCGCTATGGCGAAAAAAAGAACACTGCTGAACCACAAAGCTTCCGCGAGCCATCAACGATGATTGCTAAGCTCTCATGGAATAGTTGGTATGTGGGACGATCTTATTTTATGCTTTCTCGTGGATATTTACAGCTCTGCCATAGACTGCTTTGGGTTGATAAAAGAGTAATTGATGGGATAGTCAATAGCCTTGGAGTAATTACCGTGGTGGTGAGTAAAGTCTTTGCGATCCTTGACCGTGAGGTTATTGATGGAGTGGTTAATTTCGCAGCGTGGATTTCTCGAGGTGTGGGTGGCTCCTTCGCCAAAATACAATCAGGAAAGGTGCAAAACCAGTTGGTTTGGTTGATAATAATGCTTTTGCTACTGATTATTTGGATTCAGTTCTAGCTTGAAGATATGATGGAATTTTTAATCAGCTATTTGATTTTCTTACCCTTTGCGGCTGCATTGATCGTATCCATTGTGCCTGCTAATCAGAAGCAACTGATCAAAATCATTGCCCTTGGAGCGACGGTCATTCAGTTGATTCTTGCAGTTATACTCTTCATGAATTTTGATGGGGGCAAAATGCCTAGTGCATGGGCAGATGCTTTCCAGTTTATGGAGATCGTGCCATGGATCAGATTGCAATTGGGTAGTCTTGGCAGTATGCAAATTGATTATTTGGTAGGTGTAGATGGCGTAAGCATGCCTTTGGTAGTTATGTCAAGTATTCTGCTAGTGATTGGCGTGATTTCCTCCTGGAAGCTGGAGCAAAAGGTAAAAGGCTATTTCATTCTTTATCTCATTCTGAGTGGCAGTTTGATTGGGTGCTTCGTAGCACTTGACTTCTTCCTTTTCTATGTCTTCTTTGAGTTTATGCTACTCCCAATGTTTTTTCTCATCGGAATTTGGGGAGGACCCAACAGGTCGTATGCATCAATCAAATTTTTCCTCTTCACCTTATTTGGCTCACTTTTCATCTTGATCGTGATGATCGGACTCTATCTTTCGGTAGGATCTGTAGATAGTTTTGGAGATCAAATTCACTCTTTCAGCATTATTGCGATGATAGATGGAAGCTACCTTTCGGGTACGCTCTTGAATCCTGATAGTACCTCCATGCTGATGGGATTGTCTTTCCGAAGTTGGGCATTCATCTTGTTGATGTTTGGCTTTTTGATCAAACTTCCAGCGGTTCCATTTCATACTTGGCTTCCTGATGCGCACGTAGAGGCACCTACTGCTATTTCAGTCTTGCTGGCTGGCGTATTGTTGAAAGTTGGAGGTTATGGGCTTTTCAGAATTTGCTACAGCATCTTCCCTGATGTAGCTTTCGACTTTGCCACCCCAGTGGCAATTATCGGAGTGATCTCGATCATCTATGGAGGCATGGTGGCGATGGCTCAAACCGACCTTAAAAAGCTAATTGCTTATTCTTCGGTTTCACATATGGGATTTGTGTTGCTGGGGCTCTCAGCATTGTCTATTGAAGGGCTTTCGGGTTCGCTGTTTCAGATGGTTTCTCATGGATTTATATCTGGTGCGCTCTTCCTAGTTGTAGGTGTGGTTTACGACCGAACACACGATAGACACATTGAGAATGTCAGTGGCTTGGCTAGCAAAATGCCGATCTATACCTTCTTCGTAGTACTCTTCTTTTTCGCATCACTCGGTTTGCCGGGGCTATCTGGTTTTGTGGGTGAGTTGCTCGTTTTAATGGGTGCAATCGGTGCAGGCGCTAATGCTGGTTTATATTCTACTTGGATAGGAATTATAGCTGTTTTTGGGATCATCATTTCGGCGGGATATTATCTATGGACCCTACAACGAATGTTTTTTGGGAAGTATTGGGTGAGAAAACCATCATGGGACGCATCAATGATTGACCTCACCAAAAGGGAATGGCTGATGCTCTTGCCATTGGCGATCATTGTAGTCATACTTGGAGTGATGCCTTCCATATTATTAGAACCAATTGATGCCTCCCTCAATTTTATGGTGGAAAAACTCGCCAATCAAGCTCAACTGTATTTAGCGCAATGATATGCTGACCCAAAAGCTGCTTGAAATATCACAGAATTTAGGGGTCGTTTCGTACGAGATCACATTGACTCTTGGGGCAATTGCAGTTTTGATCTTAGGCCTAATCACTAAAAGACTGGTCCTGAGTAAAATCGCTTTTGTGCTTACGCTGGTTATTGCTTTGGCATTTTTGGGAGGTGAAGCAGAGGGGAGCTTTTTAGCTTTTGGGGGTACATTATTTTTCGATATTGGAGTTGTCTGGCTGAAGATACTCTTTGCCATCGTTGGAGTGTGGATCGTCTTTTTCCCAAGCAATATTGCTCACCGCTCTGAGTACTATTTTCTCATACTGGCTCTGATATTGGGTAGCACTTTGATGCTTACCGCAAATAATCTATTGATCATCTACCTGGCAGTAGAGTTGACGTCATTCAGTGCGTACATACTCACCTCTTTAAAGTTTGAAAAAAAGTCCTTCGAGGCGAGCATCAAATATCTTATTTTCGGTGGAGTCACTTCTGCCTTGGCGCTTTACGGTGCTTCCTTGGTTTATGGATTCACCGGCACATTGTATTTGCACGAAATGGATTTTACCATATTGGCGAATCAAGAGCTACTCAATCTAGGGTTGATCCTTTTTTGTGGCTCCTTATTTTTCAAGGTAAGTGCAGTGCCGTTTCACATTTGGACACCAGCAGTTTACCAAGAGTCGCCTACAGATGCTGTGATGGTGATGTCTATAGTGCCAAAACTCGGTGGATTTTATTTGCTCCATCGTGTGCTTACGTCTGCACAGTTTTTAGACCAGTCATGGCTTTATACTTCAGTGACCGTATTAGGCATTGCAACCGTCATAATTGGAACATTTGGCGCGCTACGCCAAAGCAATCTAAAAAGAATGGTTGCTTATGGAGCGATTGCGCATTCTGGCTTTTTGATGGCAACTCTGATTGTCCCATTTGAGAGTGGAGCGAGTGCTTTTATCTGGTATGCCTTTGGTTATGCCATTATCAATATTGCAGCTTTCTATTATGTGGCTATTTTGGAAGACTTAGGAAATACGGAGCTTTCTGGTCTGGCAGGTTTAGGCCAACAGCTTCCATATTTTGGAGCTTTAGGCGTGATTATAGCCCTTGCGCTCATTGGTTTGCCGCCTACAGTAGGTTTTTCTGTAAAGTTCTATCTTTTCGTGGCCCTTTGGGAATGGTATCAAAATGTAAATGATCCATTTGTGCTGGCATATCTTTTTACGGCAGTACTGAGTGTGGTTTTTTCTTTGTTTTTCTATTTCCGAATTCCCTATCAAATGTTCTTCAAAAGCGGAGAATCGACCATTTCAACTTCAGTAAATATTTCACATCAGATATTGGCAACTATTTTCACGGCTGTGCTGTTTTGGTTGTTCTTTAGTCCTGAAATATTCAATAACATTGCAAAGAGTTTCACCCAAATTGACTGGTAATACCCAATGAGCGATTCCATTAAGCATGAATGCGGAGTAGCACTGCTAAGATTACGCAAGCCACTCCAATACTACATCGACACTTATGGGTCGCCGGCCTATGCAGCCAAGAAAATGTACCTCCTAATGCAGAAACAGCACAATAGGGGACAAGATGGTGTAGGAGTAGCCAACATCAAACTAGATATGCAGCCGGGTTCACGCTATATCAGTAGGTATCGTACCACTGTCCAGCAGCCGATAGAAGAGATCTTTGGAAAAATCAGCAAAAAATACGACAAGGCCGCTAAAGAAGGTGGTGACTCTTTCTACGATGCTCAATGGCTTAAAAATAATTACGCTTTCACTGGAGAGGTTTGGTTGGGTCATTTGCGATATGGGACTCATGGGAAAAATGGAATAGAAAGCTGCCACCCATTCCTAAGACAAAACAACTGGAGAAGCCGAAACCTTGTAATGGCTGGCAACTTCAACATGACGAACGTTGATGAGCTATTTGATAAGCTCGTGAGCCTTGGGCAGCACCCAAAAGAAGAGGTAGATACCGTCACTGTGATGGAGAAAATTGGTCACTTTTTGGATGAGGCCAATCAGGCAATCTTTAATAAATACAGAGGACAAAAGTCCAATTTGGAGATCACGGAAATCATCGAGCGCGAGTTAGATATTCAGAGAATTCTAGAGAAATCATGTCGTGATTTTGATGGAGGCTATACAATGACTGGAATGCTGGGCTATGGGGCAGCATTCGTGGCACGTGATCCAAACGGTATCAGACCAGCCTATTACTATGCTGATGACGATGTAGTGGTAGTAGCTTCTGAGAAGCCAGCTATCAAAACGACCTTTGAGTGTGATTACAATGACATTCAAGAGATCAAGCCTGGTCATGCATTGATCATCGAGAAGGATGGTACCTATAGAGAAATGCAATTCATCGAGCCAGGAGTGAAGAAATCCTGCTCATTCGAGCGTATCTATTTTTCAAGAGGTACTGATCCGGATATCTACAACGAGAGAAGAAAGCTAGGAGAGTTGCTCATACCTAGTGTACTAAAAGCTGTCAATTTCGATCTCAAAAATGCTGTCTTTAGTTATATACCTAATACAGCAGAAACGTCGTTTCTTGGCCTTTTAAGAGGAATTGATAATTATCTCATCTCCCAGCGAAAGGACTTCATAATCGACAATAAACCCAGTGCAGATTCACTGGAGGAAATATTGTCTTTCAGGCCAAGAGTGGAAAAACTAGTATTGAAAGATGCCAAACTCAGGACCTTTATCACTGATGATGCGCATAGAGATGATCTTATAGCGCACGTCTATGATACTACTTACGAGGTTATCAACAAGCATAAGGATACACTCGTGATTATAGATGATTCTATTGTGCGAGGGACTACACTTGAGAAGAGTATTTTGACCTTGTTAGATAGGCTGGAGCCTAAAAAGGTGGTGATTGTCTCTTCTGCTCCACAGATTCGATTTCCGGATTGCTATGGGATAGATATGAGCAAGATGAAAGATTTCGTTGCTTTCCGTGCAGTATTGGCTTTGCTAAAAGAGCATAAAAAGGAGTTTTTGCTGCAAGAGGTTTATGAAAAATGTCTAGCCTCCACAAATGATAAGAAGCAGCCCAATTTCGTTAAAGAACTCTATGCGCCATTTACCTATGAGGAGGTGAGCGCTATGGTTACAAATATCGTCAGACCAAAAGGAATGAAGGCTGAATTGGAAGTGATCTACCAGACCGTAGAGAACCTACACAAAGCTTGCCCTGATCATATTGGCGATTGGTATTTCACTGGTAACTATCCAACCATAGGTGGTAACCGCGTAGTGAACAAAGCCTTTATGAACTTTATGAAAGGGGCTGAGGGTAGGGCTTATTGATTTTATTAATTGGCGTTTTTTGTTCCTGTTATGAGCTAAAGGTTTAGGATTGAAGCAATCTCTATTCATCTTTGCTAAAGCACCCCAAAACAGCAATTGGAATAAATCCTTATCTTTAGTAAATCCATTACTTTATTCGTTATGAGATTTATTCATTGCACCTTATTGATCTTTTTAGTTTTCTCTACCAAGGCACAAGATTCTGGTTTGCTTCTAAAGCAAGAATTGATCACTGATCTCTCAAGATTTCCAATTTATAAGAGACTTACTGAAAAGGTAGACGGAGAAGATTTCTTGAAGAAGCAATACCAATACATTGACAGTATAAATATATATGGCATTACCTATTTGAGTGATGGTTTGAAAATCAATGGCTTTTTAATCAGGCCAAAAAGCGAAGGGACTTATCCGTGCATCATATACAATCGAGGGGGCAATCGAGATTTTGGAGCCCTTAATGTGGGTTATAGCGTTCTTTTGTTTGGTGCTTTGGCCAGTCAGGGATATGTGGTTATAGCTAGTCAATATCGAGGCAATGGAGGAAGTGAAGGTCAAGAGGAATTTGGAGGTAAGGACGTCAATGACATTACCATTTTACCTGAAGTGCTGAAGGAAATTCAAGGCGCTGATACGGAAAAAATAGGGATGTACGGCTGGAGCCGAGGAGGTATGATGACTTACATAGCGCTCACCAAGATGGATAAAATCAAAGCCGCTGTAGTGGGAGGTGCAGTTTCAGATTCTAATGCATCGATATTGGATAGACCTGAAATGGAGTCAAAAGTATATGCTGAATTGATTCCAAACTATGATACCAATAAAGAACAAGAGCTAGACAAAAGATCAGCTGTGAAATGGGTAGATAAGTTTCCTAAAGATGTACCGATATTGATGCTGCATGGAAATTCAGATTGGCGAGTAAAAGCAGATCAAAGTTTAAATCTTGCGTTGCAATTTCAAAACTATCGTGTCCCCTACCGATTGGTTATCCTAGAAGGTGGAGATCATGGAATTTCAGAGCATGAAGAAGAAGTGGACCAAGAGGTCTTTGAATGGTTTGATCGCTATCTCAAAAGGGGCGAACAAATTCCCATAATGGAGTATCATGGAAAATAATTAATTCAACTGCATTCCTTAGTTTATTGCCCTAGCTTATGACTGTTAATAGATTAGATAACTATGAATAAAGGCCCTCAAATATTGATAGTTAAAAGCGGCGTGCTCATCATATGTAATTTTATTTTCACAGGTGAGTCTATGCTTTCATACGATATTGAATAACCCTATTTTCTAGAGTAGCTTTTTTGAAATCTCAGCTATTTTCCTTGATTTTAATTCCCGAAAAACTTAGATCAAAGAGAAATTTTAGCCATTTTCACTTGTGTAATGTCTTCTTCCATAGAAGTCCAGGCTGCATAAAAATCACCTTTAAAGTATGCCAATTGTGGAAATCCACTACCTTTGGAATCACTCGTTTCAGCAATGATGACGGGAGACTCAGTGGTACCATTTTTATTCACCTTTCTAGCCATGATTACAGATCGTTTGCCATCCATAGTTAGCCAGCTCACAACAGCAGCTCGCTCATCTATCATCGCCACATCTACTCTTCCCATGGGCATCTGATCATCTACAGTAATTGGCGACATGAAACTTGCTCCAGCGTCTCCAGAAAATACCACTTTCACCATAGGTTTGCTATTTGCAGCACTGTACCAAGCTACCACTAAGTTGTCACCTTGAGCATCAGCTCTTGGCCCATTGACAGGGCATCCTGCTATGTTCCAAAGATCAGAAGCAATATTCTCAGGGTTAGTCCACTTGCCATTCACCTTTCTCACAATCGAGATATCTCGAATTTCTAACTCTGATCGATCCCGATATACTATGATTGGCCCTTGGCTTGTCATAGCTCCGCCTGTTTGACAACAGTCACACGTTCGATCATCCAACTCTGTATCTTCTGAAACACTACCATTGGAGTTGATAATTGCAGTTCTTAATGTCATAGCTCCTCCAGTATGTGAGCTGTGATCACCACCTCCAGTATTTCGACCATCAAGCCAAGTCACCTGAAAAGTGGAGTCAGTCAGGGGTAGCATAGTCACAAAACCATGTTCGGTTGGTGTCCCATCATCATGAGGAATGAAATTATCAGACCAATCTTGATCTGATTTTGTTACCAAGTTGACGTCATAAGAATAGGTCCCTGCTGCGTTTTTAGCGAAATAATGAGCTATGAGAGTCCCGTTCTTAAGACTACTCATCATGGGATAGTCAGCCCAATTCACAAACCAGTTGGTACCTGAAGCAATTTGTTCCGCTTCACTCCACTCAGACCCATCAAATTTTGAAAAAAGCAATTGTGTGGTATCTGTTGATTTTTCTACCCAAGACAAGTAAAGGAAGTTGTCTGCACCTACCATTAAGTAGGGTAAAGAACTGCCCGAATTAGTTGGTAAATTAATCAGCGTCGAATTGCTAATATTTTTTTCCTTGGACTTAGAGGGCGAGCAGGCGGTAGCTAGTATTAGAATAACGATTAAATAGTTGATGGCGTTATTCAAAGTTGTGATGGTTATGCTTAATAATTATAAAGGTAAATATTTAGGACGATTAATAGA
>JBLIFO010000027.1:0-21671 GCA_047633875.1 Marinoscillum sp.
AGTTGGTGCCGATTTCTGCATTCATTTTGGCTGCAGCCAAAACGCCATACGGAAGCTGCAGTTCATAGGAAGGGTTGCTTGTGAGCCCATCGAGATAGTCCATAGACCACTGCGCTCCGACGAGATACTTATCATCTCCAAGTTCTTTGTATGCCTGATACAATATCCAGGCGATGGCACCAGCAGCTTCTGGTTCTTTCACTCCGTCAACCAAGGGTTGCATCGTTTTCAAATTCCAGGCACGGTAGTTCATATAAGGTACTTGCCAAGGGGTAGTAGCTCCTCCCATTACTTTTACAGCCTCTAGCCAACGGTCAGCTACCTCACGAAATTGTGCTTCAAATCCGGGAGTATTTGGGTACAAATCGTAAAGCTGATAAAAGAAAATATTGGGCATGGTTTCATACCACCAGTCATTACCTGACTTATCTGATGGACCGTTGAGATAGACCAGTTCACCATTTTTAAGATTGTAGAAATCCTTGACTTTATCAACCCAATCGATTCCAAACTGGGTTTTTTTATCAATTCCGACGAGCGAAGCACCGATCATAGCAGGGATGATATTGATAGCTTCCCGCTGCTGTCCATGGCTGGTCGAGCCAACATAGCTATCAAGAAAGATCGGTTTGATTTCAGGATAATTGACCCCTTCTGTGCCGAGAGACATGAGTGGGAGATGGGTGCCTTGACTTGTCAAAGAGAATATTAGAGAGTCGTATTGCTCTGCTACATTCTTCCAGTCCCTGATCTCATATGGGGATGGCATATCGGGCATTTGCTGGATGCGGTTAATGTTTATTTGTTGTTGGGCATTAAGTTTTAAGACCAACAATAGCATCAATAAAAAAATAGCGGTTGACTTCATTTTCCATTTTTAAAAGAAAGAAGGGTGGCATTGTGCCACCCTTCTTTACAACTAACACTTAAAATATTACGGCTTCTCTACATCGTAGATCGACTTGATCTGAGTAGCGGTAAGCACCTTATTGTACATTCTTACTTCATCAAGCGTACCTATGAAGTATCCACCCCAATCCACAAAATAAGGACTTGTGTCATCGGTTGAGTAGATGCTCGTTGGTAAATCCTGACCGATAGTCAGTGCTACAGGAGCGTCAGAGATCGAAATGGCAGTACCAGGAGTATTATCCCATCTTTTCACTTCTGTACCATTCACATAAAATGTCATTTCGCCACCACCAAAGGTCACAGAAACATGATACCAAGTACCTTGATCCAAAGTAGGCGACTCATTATCACGATCATAGTAGGCAGGATCAGCGCTTCCAGATACATCTGCTTTTACAGTCAGAAAAGGCTTGTTTGCACTTTGCAATTGGAATTTAAAACCATTCCATCTGTTGAGTGAAACCATGTAGTTGTTTGCCCAAATTGGATCAACCACATCACCTTTTACCCAAAGGGAAATCGACATTGCCTGTGGGTTCAATGCAGTAGCATAAGGCACCTCCACGTTTGCTCCTTTATCAAAATGTAAAGCTTTTGCAGCATTACCATATCTGTCAGCTACCCATGTTGGTGTTCCAGCTCCCCATTTGGAATGACCAGTTGACAATGTTCCATTGCGACTGTTTCCTGAAAAGTCTGTAGCGCTAGTGCCTGTACCCGCATCGAAAGTCCAGTGGCCTATCAAGGCAGTAGGCTCTATCGGTACAATTGCTTTGGCATTGAAAGCGGTAATCGCTTGACCAAGAGTAGTGACGGAGTTGTCCACCTGAACTTGGGTAACAACATCGCTATCCATGATCTGCTGTGCCAAATCTACTGCACCTTGTAGTACGTCCTTAGAGCCTAATTGAAACTGGCCTGTCGCTGTACCTTCCATTGAGCTTGTTATCAGGGCTGTTGCCTCCTGAATTTTGGTCTCAAGTGCTGACTTATCAATAGTCACTTTATCTTCATCATCGGAGCATGCGACGAAAAGAGAAGTGGCGGCTATTGAAAGCATCCATAAAAAAAATTTGAAATTTGTTTTCATAACGTTTTATTTAATTATTGTAGTTTATTGATTTATTGTACTTGTTTAATTCAGTCTATTTTCTTGTTTATATCAGTTTCTGATAGGGGTATGGAGAAGTATCTGTGCTGTGTATAATCGAAATCCGTATTGGCCAATGCTGCCTCAGCTGTGACCGCTCCATAGCGCATGAGATCAAAAAATCGATGAAATTCCTGACCCATCTCTACCCGTCTTTCATGGCGAATAGCAGATCTCAGATCATTCTGATTAGTACTAGTGATGTCATTGAGAAGACCTGCCGGTATCGCCCCAAAACCTGGTATCGTTTCATCGTAGAGGTAGCTTTCTCGTGCTCTTTTGCGAATGGCATTCAAAGGCGCCAAGGCCAAAGCTGGTGTGCCTGACTCATTCAATGCTTCTGCCTTGATGAGTAAGATGTCTGCGTAGCGCAGGTATATATAGTTGAGACTTCCATCTCCCTTGATCCCTTTTGGGATCTCTGCAAGTGGCTGTAGATGTTTTTTGTTGAGAAAACCTGTAGTCGACCAAGCAGGATCAAATGGCTCTCCATTCAACCAAATCTGGCCTTCACGTCCTACCGTGTAGTCTAATCTAGGGTCAGGGATCAATGCCACTGTAATCTCAAATTCATCCACAAAATCCTGAGTAGGGTTATCGAAGAAATAACCTCCCTCTACCTGTGAAGCAAACCATTGGTTGAGACCCGAACCCAACTTAGGCGATCCTCCGGTTATATGTTGAATCTCGAAAAGGGACTCTGCATTGTTCTGACTTTCAAACTTGAAATTATCTGAGTAAAGTGGCATCAGGGAATAGATGCCTAGATCTTCAATGTCTTTAATGGCTTCCAATGCACCTTCATAATCTGCTCTAAAAAGTCTCAGCTTCGCAAGTAGACCTAGTGCCGAGCCTTTGGTGGCTCTACCTGCTGCTGCTGTAATCGGCAGATCGCTAGCGGCTTGGATCAAGTCAAGGTCTAGTTGGTCAAATATCGCCTCAGCGCTACTCACGGCTACATGCACCGCAGATTCATTGAGCGGCGGATCTAGTTTGAGCGGAATCTCGCCAAATACATTGGTCAATCGGAAGTAGTAGAAAGAACGCATGAATAATGCTTCTCCTTGGATCTCCTGCTTTCTCTCTTCATCCATGGCTATGTCTGAGATGTGAAACAAGAGGTAGTTGGCACGAGTGATTCCTTCGTAGTAATGTGTCCAAAGATCTTGTAAGTAGCCATTGCTCGGCAGATAGTTGAAATCTTCCAAGAACTGGATATTGTTTTGATCACCGGGCTGCCCACCCTTGGTAGCGTCATCAGAGGTCACATCTCCAAACACCCAAATGTTGTTTCTAGGACTAGCAAAGGAGGCTGTTTGGTATACTGCTGTCAATGCTAGCTCCGCGTGATCGGCTGATTGGTAAAAGGTACTATTGGAGTAGGTACCCTGAAGGTTTTCCTCAAGGAAGTCAGTACAACCTGATGCAGTCAGTGCCATGATGGCTATAAGTAGATATCCGTGTTTTGATCTCATGATAGTCATCGTTAAAAGGATAGGTTAAGACCGAAATTGAAAGACTTTGCAACTGGGTAGGTACCCCAATCCATACCTCTAGCCAGGTCTCCTTCACCACTAGCATTATCACTGGTAGTCATTTCAGGATCTAAGCCTGGGTATTTCGTGAAGGTGAGTAGATTAAGTGCTGAGACATAAACTCGCAGCGAGCCGATATTGAGCTTGTCTGTGGCAGAGGTTGGGAAGTTATAGCCTACTTGTAGGTTTTTCAGTCGCGTGTAGGAGCCATCTCTGAGAAATCTTGTAGAGACCCTTACATTGTTATTGGATCCACTCCAACTTGCTCTGGGATAGTCATTGCTAGTGCCTTCTCCAGTCCATCTATTGTCATAAAAGTCTTTTGTGAGATTGAATGGACGATAAAAACCTTCTATATCATGAAAGGCGACATTGTAGATTTCAAAGCCATAGGCACCTTGAAAGAACAAAGTCAGATCGAAGTTCTTATAGCTTGTAAAAAGATTTAAGCCAGCCGTAAATTTCGGTATGGCACTGCCTACATGTGCTCGATCTTTCTCATCTATAAAGCTGTCACCATTGACATCTTTGAATTTCACATCTCCCGGGCGGATGTTGTTTCCCTGATAGGCACTAGTAGCTATATCCAATTGATTTTGGAAAATACCATCCATTTCGAACATGTAGAAAGATCCGATCGGGTGGCCAACTTCTGTAAGCGTGGTGAAAGTGGAACCAATCGAACCGCTGGCAATAGGCGCGGCGAGTTTTAGTACCTCATTTTGTAGTACCGCCATGTTCCCAGAGATATTGTAGCCAAAATCTCCTTTTTCTTGCCTTACACCAAAAAGAAACTCCAGTCCTTTGTTGAGTACCTGGCCATTGTTGACCCATGATGGAGCGGCATAGCCGGCACTTGGCGGATTGGGTTGCTTTACGAGCATGTCATCCGTGATTTTGTAGAAGTAGTCAATCGAACCATACAATATGCCATTGGCAATTTCGAAATCTACCCCAGCATTGATCTGACTACTGGTCTCCCATTTTACATCATTGTTTCCCAGTTGAGTCACTGCGTAGCCTTTCGATTCTACATCACCTATGGGGTAGTTGAAGTTGGCACTGATAAAGTCTGAATATGCATAATTTCCGATCTCTTGATTACCCAGTTCACCATATCCTACTCTTAGTTTTAGCTGGGAAAGGAAGGAATTGTCCTTGAGGAAAGCTTCATTGTGAAGGTTCCATGCTCCTGATATGGAGTAGAAATTTCCCCATCGATTTTCTTCCGAAAAGCGGGACGAGCCATCTCTTCTAACCGAGGCACTAAATAGATATTTTGAATCGAAGCTATAATCAACTTTTCCAAAGAACGAGAGAAGTGTATATGCATATCTGAACTCGTAGATATTGGGCACGCCCAGTCCATTTCCTAAATAAATCAAGTTGGCATCCTGATCTGGAAAATCTCGATCTGTAATGTTTGACCCATGTCCTTGGCCTTTGATAGCCTCAAGACCAAGTATGGAACTAATAGTGTGTTTCTGTCCGATTTTTTTGGTGTAAGCCAGTACATTGTTGTTGGTCCAGGTGATGGCATCACTGCTATTCAATGCCATTCCATTTGGATTATTGATCCGGTCGTTTGTACCCCAGTTCCTATCCACTCTTCTGGCTATGCCATTCTCTGAATCGAAACCAAAATTGGAGGTTAAAGTCAAATCTGGGGCAATTTTAAAAACGCCAAACACCTTTCCGAAATAGCGATCTGTCGTTCTCTGATTATCAAAAAAATGTGTGAGACCTACAGGGTTGTAACCGTCTCCCAGAAAGTCGGGACGATCAGGAAGATCTACAAAATCCCCATTTGCATCCCGAATAGGGATACCTGGCGTTCTGAAATAGGCGTACCGAACGATGCTTCCGCCATTGCCTCCAGCACCATCCCCGGAGCTTCCTACTATATTGGTATTGGCACGTGAGATATTCACATTGGCTCCTGCCGTCAACCATGGTTTGATGTCCGTCTTTAAATTGAGTCTGCCAGAAATTCGGTCATAATCGCTACCGAGTATGATCCCTTCCTGATTGAAGTAGGTCATCGATAGGAGGTACTGAGATTTCTCGCCTCCACCACTAGCCGTGATGCCATAATTTTGAATCATGGCTTTTCTGAAAATGGCTCCAAGTTGGTCTACGTCGGGAAGTGCAGCAGCATAATCTGCAGGGATAAGCTTTCTTTTAAAGAGATCATCTTCGAAGAATGCATTGTCATTGGTAGCCGCCTCGTTGAACATTTCTACATATTGTTGGGTATTCGTCATCTCGGTTAGATTGCCATGCACCTGCACACCAACCTGACTATTGATAGATATAGAGGATTGATTCTTTCCACCACTCTTAGTCGTGATGAGCACTACCCCATTGTTCGCTCTAGATCCATAAATGGCTGCAGCCGAGGCATCTTTTAGTATGGTGATTTCGGCTATATCCTGCGGGGAAAGGATATTTAGCACTTCTCGTGTGGGTACTCCATCTACGATATAGAGAGGATCATTGCTACTGTTGAGCGACCCTACACCACGTATCCTGATAGAAACCCCTTCGCCCGGTGCTCCAGTATTGGCAGCCACATTGACGCCCGGTGCTCTACCCTGCAGTGCCTGATCTATACCGGCCACAGGGAGGCTATTGAGATCTTTGCCTTTTACAGTATTCAAGGCTCCAGTTACGTCACCTTTGCTTTGGGTGCTATAGCCTACTACGATGATTTCATCCAGCGATGTGAAATCCTCCTTGAGTGTTACATTGATGATTGACCTTCCGCCAATTAGCTCTTGTGTAGTTTTAAATCCAATAAAAGAGAAATTCACAATTGCGTCTCGAAGTGAATCTGGGACGATGAAAGCATAGTTGCCATCAAAATCTGAGATGGTGCCAATGGTCGTATTCTCAAGGTATATGGTCGTTCCGACCACTTCCATACCGCTTCCGTCGGTGACTTTTCCTGAGATTTTGGTTTGCGCTGTTACCGCTAAACCTATCAGTGTCAATACGAGAAATAGCGCAGGCTTGAATGAAATCATGTTGGGGTTGTTTGTCATAAGCCTGATCATTGATAAGCGATGATTATGTCATTGCATGTGTATTGTTTGCCTGCTTTTTTGATTGCCGCTCCATGCGGAATTGTGACGATCAAAGAGGCACTTCTTCCACTGACTGAAAATTGGCCTGAAGTATCAATGTTCTCTGCTACCAGCTCGTGAGTCAAAGCATCAAACAGATCCACCGCGCCATCATGTTCATTTTCAAAAACTATTTCCTGACTGTTGTCAAAAGGATTGTAGTAGAGATAAGTAGGGTAAGCGTCACCATGGTAGAAATCTGTGGCCAGGCAATTAAGGCGAAGCACTTGATTCACATTAGTCTCTTGAATAATAGCGCCATAAATCCCCGCATATGCTGAGCTGTATAGGCTAAACATGGAAATATTGGGCTGACCGACGAGCCAGTTGGGTCCATCACCGAGCGCTACAGGCTCTACACCTTTCAAGCGGTCGCTTCCATAGGGATCAGTTTTTCTTAGACCTTCATAGGCGATTACATTTTTTGTCAATTCCTTATAATCAGGTAGCCATTGATGGTCATTGTCTATTTCATAAGGGTAGAAAAGTCTTGAAGCGTTGGAGGCATTGAGCATCCATTTGCCTATGGTCTCAGCAAACTTTGGCTCGTAGCGTACCATAGGCACTAGCGGCCAAGCCATACTGTATGTATTCATCAAGAATGCATAACCGCCTCCATCAGTGATACTACCTTGTAAACCATGCGCATCGTATGGTCCCCATTTCTCTGCAATCACACCCCAACCGGTGCGGCCTTCTACTGCTTTGCAACCGTTAAATGACCAATTGAGTAATTTGAGGACGTCATAGTTAGTTCCCTGTTCGGCATTGAGACGAGCTGCAGTGTAAGCCCCGAACGGCAACAACACTTCGTAAAATCGACTTTCTGTTTGGCTGAGCATGGCCTCAATAGCCGATTTGGCACCATCTAAGTATTTCTGATCGCCAAACTTTCGGTAGGCACTATAGAGTACATAGGCATGTCCCGCCGCTGCATCTTCTTGACTGGTGATGTGGTTTTTCATTCCCTTCATCGCCGCATAGTCGAAGTATGAATAGTGATAGTTGCCATCCAATACCGAATCAGCTTTATAGAATTGATCGGCTATGGATCGCTGGATATCCGATGTACCGTCTACCTCTGGGAAAAGATTGCTGATTCCATAATACAATAGGTTGGGGTAAACGTCATACCACCAATCTCTCCCGTATCCACCTCCCAACATGGCGATATCTGGATTGGTATTGTTCATGACGATGTTCCACCCATTGTCGCTATTGAAGTAGTTTTGGACCATCTTCACATAGTTGTATCCGTCTTGATCTGTCTTGTCAATACCTAACAAACCTGCACTAAGAAGTGCACCCAAAGAGGTCAAGGATTCATGAAAATCTGGGTGTGCCTTATAGCCTTGGCGTACATCACCTATTACCGTATAGATACCAAAAGTTACTTGATCAATGTTGCGTTTGGAGGAGTCTAACCAGATCAAAGGCATGTATTCTCCTGTGAGTGTATGGTCAAAAACATATTCATCAAAATTGATAGCCTTTTCTTTCCATTTGAGTTGCTTATAAGGCTGAGGATTGAAGGGCATAACCTCCACTCTGTCAATTGCTACTTGTGCTATAGGGGTTGCTTTTTTATCACAGCTTCCTAGCCAAACAACGGATATTATAAGAATTAAGAATCGAAGAATTTTTATTGTTTTCATATTTTTCATTTTGCTAGGGCTAAATGCAAATCTTTCGTTTTTTCTACTTCAGTAGTCTTTTTCTCGTAAGAATGGCACTGTTTGGTAATGTGTATGGCCAGCGGAATGGAAAGGATTTGAAGAAGTGCCACTGCGATTAGGGAGTATTTCAGTGCGAAGATTTCAGAAACGTATGTGGCCAATACAATGAAAAGTCCAAGGCCAAAAAACCTACCGATATAAAGCCCAAATTCATGGTTGAAGATGTAGGCGAATTCGCTGCGTTTTTCTTTTGCGGATACCACATCGATCACGCGCATTTGGATAGGGAAGTAGCCTATATCATGAAGTGGCTGGAAGAGCACTTTGCACAATACGAAGACCATGACGCCAATTGCGGAAAAGAGTATGCCATTGAATAATGTCCCAATAAGGAAGATGAATAGTCCTGTAGAAAGAATTGCAATCCGATGTTCTGGTTTTGCCATGCGCCCGATAAGGTAGAGCATCACTGCAGTGAAAACCCCACTGATGCCTTGTATCAAACCCAAAGCTCCTTCATCACCTACTAAACGCATGATTAGGATGGCAGGAGCGGTGACCAAATAACCTTGTACCATTCCTTTGAGTCCGGCAAGTACCATGAGTTTGTTCCAGAGCTTGTCGAACTTAAAATAAATAAACTTATTCTGAGCTGGGTTTTTGAATTTGTCTTTGTGAATGACAATACTCGAGATCACCGTTAGGCCCACTACTACAAGCGTGACCATCTGATAGCTCTGCGACATGTTACCACCGAACCACCCGTTTTTATTGGCGGTACCCAGAAACCAGCCAACCGCTATTGGTACCAAAATAGCCGTGAGTGTGTAAAAGAACGTCTCTATACCGTAGTAGTAGTTTCTATTATCGTTATTGGTAGTGCCTAGAGCCAAGTAGTCACGATTGGCCCAGAAAAAGCCAAAGGATGTGCCCATAAGCAATCCCGCCAAGCCGACGCCCCAAAAAGTCATTTCCTCGAGACCCATCATCACAAACATGGAAATCCCACTGAGCAACATTCCGAAGCTATACAGATTGGAAATCCTAAACCACCTGAGGAGGTAGCCATTGATGAGAAAAGTAAGCGGAATACCTGTGTAAACCGTAAGCTGATAAAGCGCCACTATTTTAGGATCGTCGGAGCTACGCATAATGTAGGCTCCCACGAATATGTCTATCACGGGCAACACAAAGGCATAGATCATATTGGTGCCTAATAGCACGCGCATGTCTTTCGGTTGGGTTAGGAAAAACTGGTATTCGCTAAGTGGCTTTTTGAAAATATTCATGATTTTCCCAGTGATTTAAGTATGTCTTTGATGGATAAAGTAGCTGCGCAAATTACTTCATCACTAGCTCCATAATAGAGCGTTATTTTATCGCCTTCTACAGTATGGCCATTAGTGAAAACCACGTTACCGAAGAATCCGGTCTTTTCATAGTCAGCTGTAGGCTCCATGATAGGTTCTTGGCTTCTGGCGAGGACTATTGATGGATCTTTCAAATCCAAAAGCAGTGCACCTAGGCAATAGCGATGCCCTTCATCTGCACCATGATAGATCTCTAGCCAGCCTGCGTTAGTTTTTATTGGGGCGGCTCCTGCGCCCACTCTAGCACTGTCCCAGTAACCTTTTCTGGTAGTAGCGATGCATTGGTGGCTACCCCAATGTTCCATATCCGGCGACTGTGCTATCCATATATAGTTGCCACCAATGTTGGGGCTACTTGGTCTGTGCAGCGCGTAATATTTTTCTCCTATTTTCTCTTCGAATACCGCACAATCTTTGTTGTGGGCAGGGAAGATCATTCCATGTCGAGTATATGATTTCCAATCTCGTGTAGAGATCAGCCCTACGCCTACGCCTGTCGCGGAGACTTTGGTGTAGGTGAGGTAGTAAGTGTCTCCGATTTGAGAGACACGGCAATCTTCTATCCCAAAAGATTCTTGCTCACCAAATGGCAATAGCGGTGGATATTCAGCGTCTTCTCTGAAAACCACTCCATCATCACTTGCGAGTAATCGGAGATGTGAGAGCGTAGATAGGTAATACGCTCCATCGTACTCGAATACACGCTTATCACTATCATCAAATTTAGGATCATTGTTGTCAAATGTTAACAGCTCTAGAACGCCTTCATCATGGTATATGGGAAGAGTGGTTTTTCCTTCTTCTTGCTCAGGTCTTTCCGCAACGCGCACAAGCAACCATATTTTATTTTTGAACTTAAAGACGCCAGGGTTCAGCAAACACTCTATCTTCATAGATGCTGCGCTAGGGCGGATCATTTTTGGAGTGAGTATAGGGTTATTTGTGAATCTGTTTGCTATATCCATAATTTATAGTTGACTTCTTTAATAATCGTATAATATCAAGCTGATAACAGGATTGATATTGCTAATCTCTTAATACAAGGATCATCTGGTATCCTCTATACTGTTAATTGTGTTTACCCTGGTTCATTCTGCTAATAGTGCATTTTTATCTCACTATTTTGGTCATAAATAACACCCCATAGGACACTTTATATGTCTAGTCAATACATCAGAGTCATCTTTCTTTTGCTAATAGCTACCAAATTCCCAACCGTATATGGACAGGGAGAATGGCCTTTGCAGCAAATAGATAAGCGTTCGGGACTTTCCAATAGTGCGATTAATGCTATCTATTTTGATAGCAATGATCATGTGTGGTTTGGAACTTGGGATGGGCTGAACTATTACAATGGAGATAAAATCGTAAGCTATAAACCACAAGTAGATGACGATCATTCTATAAGCAACAACATAGTCAGGCAAATACTTGAAGATAAAAATGGTAATTTATGGGTGGTCACCCATGATGGTATCAATCGCTACGACCGCAAACTGGATCGCTTCCATAGGTACCTTCACGATATTGAAGATCTTCCTTTTTTGGAAAACAATCTCCAAGCAACACTTTATGATGACTCTTTACTTTATGTAAGTCTGGTTGGCTGGGGCATAGGTAGATACTCTCCTGATGAGGATCAGTTCGTCCGAATACATCAGGAATCTCAGCTCTTGAAAAACACCTATACACTTGGCAGCCATGAGAAAAATATCTACCTGCTTGGGGACAGCACACTGAATGTGCTAGATGCCGAAGGTGAGGTCACTAGTCACCGGATAAATTGGAGTTCCAATATGGCATTGGGCAAACTGATTGGGATGGACGGTAGGTATTTTCTCATCTATCAACCAAATCCCAATCTGCTGGAACTGCTGGAGCTCAATGGTAATGAAATTATCGCTAATCATGAGGTCCAAACAGCTGGAATGCTTATCACCAGCATTGCGCAAAGCCAAGATAAAATGCGTCTCTACCTGGGTACAGATGAAGGCAAGCTGCTGCTTTTAAGCATGAATAATAACTCAATTAAAATGACATCATTCAATGAGCAGCTTTCAAGTCTGCAAGAAAAGAAGTTAAAGATTTTTTCTGTGCATGAGTCTAGACAGAACCTCCTATGGGTGGGTACCGATGGAGATGGGGTGTATAAATATCTCACAAAGAAGCGGTCTTTTCACACTATAAGTGAAGGCAATGCTTCAGAAGGAAAAATATCTAATAGTATCGTCAGGTCTATCTATGCTGACAAGAGCAGACTCTTCATTGGTACGCGAAGTGGTGGGCTTAATGTCATCAATATGGCAAGTGCTGAGACCAAAATCTACAATAAATCCAATGGGCTCAATGACAATACAGTCCTTTCGCTGGCAAAAGATGATCAGGGCAATATGTGGGTAGGTATGGATGGGGAGGGATTGGATATGATAGAGAAAGAGACCGGACGGATCTACCATTTTCCGGAAGATTTCAAGAATGAGACCAACGGGCTTTCGTTTGGGTCAGTCTACAAGATTTTCTTTGATGTCTACGGTCAAATTTGGTTAGGAACCAGTGGTAATGGGGTGATTTTCCTAGACATTGAAAAGGACAAAAATGGTGCATATCTCCTGAAGGAATCCTACGCCATATCTCCTGAAGAAGATGATCGATTCGGTAAGATTCGTATGAAGAGTAATATCGTCTACAGCATTGTAGAGGAGGAGCCTAACATACTTTGGTTTGGTTCGAGAAATGGCGGACTGTACCGATACAACTCGATCCTGAGACAATTCACCCACATACTCCAGGCAGATACCAAAAGCGAATGGTCGATTAGTAACAATGATATTCTTAGCCTTTACATAGATCGTAAGTCTCGACTCTGGGTAGGGACAAGTGGTGGTCTTAATGAGGTGAGTTTGAATAACTATAAGGTGCAGCAGTACACCCAAATTGACGGTCTGGCCAACAATACCATCCATGGTATCTTGGAAGACTATGCGGGCCGGCTATGGCTATCAAGCAACAACGGACTCTTTGCGTTCAACCCTGAGCAAAACACATTCAAGAATTATAACTGGAATGACGGCCTTCTCAACTTTGAATACACCGATGGAGCTTACTTTCAGACCAGTGTCGATGATCGGCTTTATTTTGGAGGTACCAATGGAGTGGATATGGTATATCCTGCACGGTTGGATACCAGTACTAACTTTCAGCGCTTGGCTTTGACTGACTTATACGTATTCAACCAGCGAATCCATCCCGGAGATAGCTCCCATATTTTACCACAGCACATTGACCAGCAAAAGGAAATCTCACTTAACTATGATCAGAATTATCTCAGTCTGAGATTTACGACGTTGGATTACTGGCACAAGCAGCGATGCAAATACAGATATTATCTAGAGGGGTTTGATAAAGGATGGATCGATCTTGGCAAACAGTCCGTCATCAACCTTACCAATATTCCGCCTGGTCAGTACACCCTGCATCTTAATAATAGCAACGAAAACGGTGATTGGAACCCTGAGGTACGTTTACTCGCTATCAATATTTCACCACCCTTTTGGGCCTCTCATGCAGCTTATTTTATTTATTTCCTTTCACTACTACTAGCGCAAGTGGCTTTGTTTCAATTTTGGAGAAACCGAGCAAAACGTAGAAAAGCAGATGAAATAAATCGTCTAAAGCAAGAACAATCTGTTATCATTCAAAAGTATAAGTTGGAGTTCTTCACTAATATAGCGCATGAGTTTCGCACCCCTCTCACACTCATACTAGGACCTGCAGCTTCCCTTTTGGATAAAACCAAAGCTGTGCCTGCTCTCCACCAACCCATTCAAAGTATCTATCGCAATTCTCTGCGTCTGCAAAAGCTCATTCAAGAGTTGGTGCAGTTTCGGAAAGTGGAGCTTGGCAAGGAGCAATTGCGTATACGCTCTCTCAACCTCATCATGTTTGTGGATGAACTACTGCAAAGCTTTAAGCAATACGCGCTGGACAAAGAGATCGCTTTGAAATATGATGCGCCAAGTTCTTTGGTAGTAAATGTGGACACGGAGATCCTCGAGAAAATCCTCATCAACCTCATCAGCAATGCTTTGAAATACACCGAAGCTGGAGGTGAGGTCTATATCAAAATCAGTAGTGGAGGGGGGCGTATTTATTTCTCTGTAAGCGATACAGGCATTGGCATCCATGCCGATGAGATCGACCGGGTGTTCGAGCGATTTAGCAAGCTAAGCCACGACAGCATTGGACAGGCGGTCAACAGCGCTGGTATTGGTCTTTCGCTTACTCAAAAACTCATCAACCTTCATCAAGGAGATATCTCTGTAGAAAGCCAACCAGGGGAGGGGAGCGACTTTAGTTTTTGGCTACCATCAGATCTCAGCAAGTCGGAAGATACTATGATGGACGATGTGGATGAGGCCATGATGAGCAGTCTTCATGGTCATGTAGAAGCTGAGCTATACCATGATGGTAATCTGGTGCAGGAGATGATCAACATCAGCCTAGAGCGCTTCGAGCACAATATATTGATCGTAGATGACAATGTCCAGATACTCAGTCTGCTTAAGCAACTACTTTCATCTAAGTATAACACTATCGCTTGCGCCAATGGGCAAGAGGCGCTTAAAGTATTGCTTAGCAGAAAAATAGACTTGGTGATCAGTGATGTGATCATGCCTGAGATGGATGGCTATACACTCTGCGAGACCATCAAGTCCAAAATAGAAACTAGCCACATACCAGTGATCTTGCTTACTGCAAAAGGAGAACTGGAAGAGCGCATAGAAGGGCTGCATGCGGGGGCGGATGCCTATATACCCAAGCCATTTCATCCAGAGCATCTTTATGTCCGTGTGGAAAAACTCATCAAGACACGTGAAGTGCTGAAAAATAAATTCGAAGCTTATGAGATCACCGAGAGTGAGATGGCTTCCTTTGGAATAGGCGCACGTGATGACGACTTTTTCAAAAAGGTTGATCAGTTCATCAAAGATGAAATGGCCAATCCACAGCTGGACGCCATGCACATAGCCAACCATGTAGCCATCAGCAAAACCTCACTTTATAAAAAAGTGAAGGCACTCACTGGGCTCACACCCCATGCAATGATCAATCAATATCGCCTGAAAAAAGCAGCATACTTGCTCACCAATACTGATCTGAATGTGTCTGAGATCATCAACAAGACTGGTTTCAATAGCAGGTCTTATTTCTACAAATCCTTTCTGGAAATGTTTCAATGTTCACCTTCGAGCTATGGCGATAAGTAGTAAGGGGGTTTAATCAATCTCGTCTGCAATACTTAGGTCTGGAAAAAATACCACACAGGAAATGACTTTTTTGAAATGCTCATGATTTTCAATTGGTTTATCGCGGAATATAGTTGGAGGTCTAGTCGTGAAATTTGTGTGATCTAGAATTTCTAGAGTTCGAGTACGTTTAATCCTCATAATCTTCGCCAATCGCTTGGTGATCATAGCTCAATATTCTGGTCAATTTCCATTGAGCATCATCGAGAATCCAGACGCTAGTGAATTGAGCGGATCCAACAAGTTTTTCTTCTTTTCCTTCGATTGATTCATAGAATTGATGCGCTCCATTTTGGACAGCCCCATAAATAGTATCATTTCGATAAAGTGGGTAGATGGCCGTATTTGCGGCTATAAGCTCCCTTCTGGATTGGTATTTTTCCGGTGCAATACACAAGCCGTTTTTCAGATTATGTAAAAATTCAGCTTTAGTTGATAAGCCGTCTTTGTCATGATAAAACTCGAGACTGGCACTCAGTATGTTTTCAAATTGGCGAATGTCGCAAGTGTTAAAACCCACATTGAAAAGCAGGCTGTCTTGGGAAATGATGGTTTTATATAACTCGGAGTTTTCTGGCAGCTGTCCATACAGATGAGATGATGCCAGGCACAATAATGCAAACAAGGCTACTTGTATGGTATGGTTCTTTTTCATTTTATTATTATTTCATAAGGTGAATACTGAACCCAGCAACCCCTATAAAGAGACACAAAGGAGAATAGAATTTCGTATCGAGTTTTCCAAAATCTGTCGTTTTCACAGTCTTGAAAAATCCGACAAATTTGAAATCTCCAATTGCTCTTAAAAGAAATAGTATTGGGATAAGCCAGTCTCCATATTTGAAGAGCCAATCAGGAAATCTGAAATCAATAAATCCAGTCTGAAGTAGATAAAAAACACTGAAGGCAGTCAATCCAAACCCGACAATTGCACTATGTATTTTTTTAGGGTTCAGGACTCTCTCTCCGCTTTCGTGGGTCGGTAATGATGCCGCAAAGCCAAATTCTCCTCCTACTGCCCAATAGAAATGAATCAGTCCAAGACATAACAGAATGAAGCTTAAAAGTATGGATAGTATCATAATTGGGGCATTTCGGATTCAATATGAAGCCAAGTTAAACACAATGAAACCATCTATTGATTCCAATTACTTAGTCTGAAATGCATGCGAATACCTCTATCAAAGCCCTGCTTTTAGCTGTCTCAGTTGATCAAGGTTTTCTTGAGCTTCGGCTGATAAAGTGGCCGTCATTAGATTGGTTTGTTCGAAAGGATCTGTGCTTATTTTGAACAAATACTCAGTGCCATTTTCTAAATGGAGAAGCTTGTAAGTTTCGTTTCTGATCGCATAACCATCATTCTTTGTAGAGGTATTGTCAAACTGCTCGCTGTAGACAAATGTCCTTTTGGTAGCGTTAGCATCAGACAATAGAGGCTTCATGCTGACCCCATCCTGGTAGTCATCGCTGCCCGCATCTGTGAGATCAGCTAAAGTAGCAAACATGTCTGCGCCTTGGACTAGAGCAGATTCTGTTACATTTTGCCTCGTGACACCTTTCCCGCAAAATACTAGAGGAGCGTTGATTCCACCTTGAAAGAGGGTGCCCTTAGAACCATTATCAGCATAAGGTGTCTGTGTGACTTCACGAGGTGTTCCATTGTCACCCATGAATACAAAAACTGTATTTTCTTTTTGGGCTGGAGTTAATGATGAGATCAATCTGGCAATCTCTGTGTCCATAGCTTCTATGGAAGCGAGGTAATAGGGCAATGGATTTGCGTTGATGGTAGCTTGATTGTCAACTAATGACTGATCTGTGATTAAGTCCAATGGAGGTCGATGAAAAGGCGTATGCGGCGCATTGAAGGCAAGCCAAAGGAAAAATGGTTTTGTTTGCTGCTCAATCCAGTTGACTGATTGATCTACCAAATGTGTGGTAGCGTATGTAGTGATATTTTGCTGTGAACCTCCACTTGTTTGCGTCCAATTATAATAGTTGAGAATGGCGCCAAGGAATATCCCTGAGAAAAAACCAATACCAAAATACTCTGGTGCATTTAATTGACTTGATTGGCTTACATGCCATTTGCCGATAAGGGCAGTTGCATATTCATCTGAGGTATCGTTGATATATTTTTGGATAATTGTCTCTGTGCTGGAAAGGATAGCTGTAGGGGGCGTTTGAACTCCGCCCACGCCTGTACGAAAACCATATTTTCCGGTAAGCATGGAAGCTCTTGTAGGAGCGCAGATAGGGTTGACCCAAAAGTTTGTAAAAGTGATCCCGTTTCTAGCCAATGAGTCAATGGTGGGCGTATTGGCCTTTGTGGCGGTTATACCGGGATAGTCACCATAGGCATCCCATCCTAGATCGTCAGCAATGATGAAAATGATATTCGGAGGTGTATCTGTGTTTACTACATCTATAATCTCCTCGTCATTCGAATCCTCTCTACATGATATGAAAAAAGCTAAGATTAGGATTATAATAGATAAAGGAATTGAACTTGAGATCTTCATATGACGTCCATTTTATTGTGGTGTGCCCTTGAAGCAGCCAATGTTGTATGGAAAATCATATGTCCAGTGATAGTGGTATAAATCTACCATCTCACCATCCCAAAGTACGGGATGCGAATGACCATGGCATTCATCGAGATCCTTAGACCAAAGCACTTTTCCATCCTCTCCACGAGGACCGTAAATACCAAATCCATCGATCATATAGCCCATGAGCCCTGAGTGACCTTCTTCCTCGGGATGAATATGCTTTTGCAGGTTTTCCGCAGGATAATGGTAGTGATAAGTATTAGTGCCATCAGAGTGTCCGCCATAGCTATCGAATAGTTCGTGAACAGCGGCATCATTGCCGAGGGTAGACGCACCATGGTAAATCACACTTCCACTCAGCGAGATGCCAGCGGCTCCATATGTCACGCAACTAGAGCTAGCAGCTTCTTCGGGCATCTCAGGCAATGTGAATAAGATATCATGTGCTTGTATTCCGTTGGTATTGCGATCGTACTGGTAAGCTATGCTGTTGGGATCAATAGGAAAGACACCAGTAGGATGACCAGGTAAAGAATTTCCAGTGATCAGACGATTGCCTTTGCCGTCGAGGAGAATTTCAAATTCACTGAGCCATGTGAGACTGCCTTCTACCTGTGGTTTTCTTGTATAGTCCCAAGTCCCATCTTCATTGGTCCAGTCGCTTGCGTCAGAGTTACCCGCACCATCAGATGGCACTCCGCAGAGCCATAATGACTCCAGCGCAGGCTGACTGATGCCTTTGTCTCTTCTCAAGATATTGTCACCACCAAAAGGTAAGTGGGTCAAATCCACAACTTCTGCTTCGACAATATCTGGCTCTGGAGTATCATTTGAATCCTTACACCCTTCAATACCTGGAAAAGAAGCCAGAATAATAACCGAAAAAGTTGCTTTTCGAAAGAGGCTTGACATGATCTTCATAAGAGTATTGGGTTTGATTTGCTGGTTTAGATGCAAAACATTCTAAAAACTTTTGGTGGGTTGTTAATTTTTAAATGAAAAAAGCTGGGTAGCAACTATGAGTAGTTGCTACCGAAAATTCTTCCATTTATCGGCTTTCAACAGAAATCCAATCATTAATGATAAAGCATTTTCTGAAGAGCGTTTATTTTAAGGCTCTAAAAATCTAAGATCCCTTACAGCCTTTACTTCACAAACACCAAATATTCCCAAGGCTCTAGCTCCAACGGCGCAGCATCAAGACTGTAGGCTTCACCTGTGAAGTAATCTGTGTAGCTACCATAGGCTTGCTTGTTAGTGATGTCTACTTTTTGGTTTTCCGGAGAAAGGTTGAAAATGCCAATTACACGGTTACCTTCTATTTCACGGATGAATCCGATCACATTTTCATCTGCTTCAATAGTAAAAGGAAAACCTCCTGCAGCACCAGCCCAAATGGCAGGATTATCCTTTTTGAGCTTTACCAAGGACCTGTAGAAATCTTGCACCCCCAGAGGGTCAGACCAGTCAATCAGATCTTTCTCGAAGAATTCAAGTCGTTTGTTAAGACCAACTTCCTGACCACCCAAAATCAGCGGAAAACCATAAGCGGTAAATACAAGTGTCTGCAAAGTAAGGTGTGCATCACCAAATCTCTCCGCTGTGGTGCCATTCCATGAGTTGAGGTCATGATTGGAAGTGTAAGTCATTCTCAAAGCTGTACGGCCATACTTGAACATGTCTTTTTCTATCCATTTTGAAAGATCATCTGCATTTTTCTCACCCTTGATGATTTCCCTCATTATCAATTCATATTCATCGGCATAGCTACCATCGAGAATGAAAGTTTCGTGTCCACACTCCGCCAACCAAAACAAATCTTTAATCGGGTCTAGTGCCGCTCTTGCCTCTTCCCATAGATAAAGTGGAATTTTGTCGCCACAGCCGTGATCCAAACGAAACCCATCTATGCCCAATTCTACCCAAAATTTCATAGCATCCACCATGGCTTTGCGAGTATTAGGATTGTTGTGATCCAAAAGCGCTGTATCCCACCACACATCCGTCGGGCTCATTGACTCATAAGTCACATTGCCTTCTTCGTCTCGGATGTAATAGTCAGGATGCTCAGTTACCCAATGGTGATCTCTGCCAGTATGGTTTGGTACCCAATCCAAAATTAAATCAAAACCCAAGTTATGGGCATCTTTCAACATTGCTTTAAAGTCTTCTAGCGTCCCGAATTCAGGGTTTACATCTACGTAGTTGCTCGGTGCATAATAGCTCCCCAAAGTTCCTTTTCTGTTGGTCGCACTTATGGGGTGAATTGGCATGAGCCAAAGAACATCCACGCCCAATTCCTTCAATCTCGGAAGGTGCGTGGCAAAAGCCTTAAAAGTACCCTCAGGTGTGTATTGTCTGATATTTACTTCATAGATCGTAGAACTGGCGAGTTTATTAGGAAATTTTTCTTCCGCTGAGATACTAACTTCTGTGGTAGTTTTTTTTGGGGTAGGAGCTTGACAGCTAGCGAATACGATGAGTGATAAAATGGAGTAGTAAAGGGTCTTCATGCTTTTTGTGTTAATGTCATTAGAGGGTACAAAATAACACAAAAGTGAAATATCTGGCGTATTGAAGTAAAGCTTTGACTTTGAATAGAAGTTGAAAGATAATAATTTGCCATAGCGTTCGTAATAACGTACGTTTGTGAGATGAAGCATCTATCCATCACCGAAGCAAGGAAGAACATCTACAAAATAGTTGATGAAGCTTCTGTGACGCATGAGCCAATCCAGATTATCGGAAAGCGCCACAATGCGGTATTGGTGTGCGAAGAAGACTGGCGTGCCATCCAAGAGACGCTTTTTTTGACAGCTATACCGGGAATGAGGGAATCCATACAGGAAGGCTTGAATACGCCTATCGACGAGACTTCAGATAAGCCAGACTGGTGAGCTATCAGCTAGTATATACCAAGCAGGCTCAGAAAGATGCAAAGAAGGTAGCCTCCTCTGGTTTGAAAGATCGAGTGATTGAATTGCTTAAAATCATCGAGAAAAATCCCTTTCAAGATTATCCCCCTTTTGAAAAGCTGATAGGTGATCTGTCCAGTGCATATACTAGGAGAATCAATATCCAGCACCGCCTAGTCTATCAAGTTTTAGAAGAAATCAAAACCCTAAAGGTCATTAGGATGTGGACACATTATGAGTAAATGCGCATTTATTGAGATTGAACTTTCAATTATGCTTTTCTGCTTTCCAAGGTCTGTGTCTCACAGACCTAATTGGTGTGTTTAGTTCTGTGTATCCCCCTTTTGAAAAGCTTATCGGTGATCTGGCCAGTGAATATACTAGGAGAATCAATATCCAGCACCGCCTAGTCTATCAAGTTTTAGAAGAAATCAAAACCGTAAAGGTCATTAGAGATTCGGTCAGTAACAAAGCTCTCAAAATAGTCCCCAAGTGATACTGAAGTGTTCTTGCTCAGTTTTGTGCGTTCGATTTAATTACTTAAAATCACATTTAGTTTGTTAGAGAGTAGTCGAGCACCATTTTGATTTAAGTGATCGGCATCTTGAAAATGACTAGCGTCAAAGTCTCGGTCATTAAGAAAGTTATAATATGAGCAATGCGGATTCATAGAAACAATTTTCTCAATGGTTATTAACGTTTTTTCTAACTGTTGTCTGTTTAAGTTATCCGTATAGGTGAAATAAGCCGGAGAGGTAAAAAAAACAATGTTAATTCCATTTTCAATTGCGTATTTCACAAAAAGCTCAAGGATATAGACGTTTTCAGAGAAGAAGTTTTGATCATTTTTTGTGTGCCGTTTGGCAGCAGAAATACCTGTTTCCTTCAGATTCGCCTGGTTTCTAGTTATATTGCTATAACCAAGTTCAGAACAAGTTATTGAAGACTCGTCGTTGTTCTTTAAATAAGAAAAAGACCGCTTGAGGTTATTTGAAAATTTAAAATTCAACAACTCTAAATGGTTTTTTGGATTGTAAGATTTACTGATCCCGTAGTAAATCTCATAATTTTTCACCCTCCAATCCTCAACTCCAGTTGATACACGACTGAACAGTGTGAAATAGTCAATT
>JBLIFO010000028.1:0-21654 GCA_047633875.1 Marinoscillum sp.
GGCAAATTCCAAGATGGGACGTAGCACCGAAATTCTGATAACTCAGAATAGGTTGCTAAGGCTTCACAGGGCCCAATCCCTCTGCCTTTCTCGATAAATGTGGACGCAAATATACACGCCAATTAATAGAATAAAAATGGTACCCTTTAGGTTCCATTCATTGTTAAATAGTAGCTTTATTTTCAATGAAATTTGCTGCCATAGACATAGGTTCAAATGCGATGCGACTGCAGGTCACCAAGGTGATCGAATATGAGAAAATCCTGACATTCAAAAAGCTTCAATACTTTCGTTTCCCATTGAGATTAGGTAAGGACGTGTTTACCAATAAAGAGATAAGTCCTGAGAATGAAGCCAAGTTTTTCAAACTCATGGCTGCTTTCAAAAGTCTGATTGATCTTTATGAAGTAGATCACTATTATGGCTGTGCTACCTCAGCGATGCGCGAATCCCGCAATGGAAAAGCGATTTGCGAAAGGGTATGGAAAGAACTCAATCTGAAAATCAACATCATCAATGGTCAGCAAGAAGCAGAAATGATCAATAAAGTCATTAGCCTGAATCTTGATGAAAAAACCTACTTGCACATTGATGTGGGTGGCGGAAGTACCGAACTCAACTTTTATTATAAGATGAAAAAGGTGGCTTCCAAATCTTTCAAAATCGGATCAGTAAGGAATCTGCAGCAGCATGATTCGCCGAAAGTGTGGAAAGAAATGGAAAATTGGGTAACCTCAGAACTCAAAGGCCATAAAGAAAAAGTCACGGCAATAGGTACTGGAGGCAACATGAATAAAATCTATGAACTCTCTGGTAATGGTAAAACTCGGCGGATCTCTTTGGAGCAAATCTTACAGGTACAGCATTACCTAAGATCGCTGAGCATGAATGAACTCCTAAATAAACTCCAACTTAACCCTGATAGAGCTGACGTTATCATTCCAGCTTCTGAGATATATGTTCATGCCATGATGGCGGCCAATGCAAAAATGAGCATTGTTCCCGATGTAGGTTTGAAGGATGGTATGAACTACCACCTTTTCGAAAAGTACTATCCTACAAAGGGTAAAGTGTTTGTGAAAAACAGCTAGTAAGTGTCCTCCATCTCAAGTAAAAATCTAAAATAAAAATCTGGGCACTCGTGATTCATTAAATTGCAAATTCACTTTTGAATTATGAGCACATTAGAATTAATTGGGTGGGTTGGAGCAGCTTCTTTGCTCATCGCTTTTGCACTTAACATCTCCCATAAAATATCAACCGACTCCTCTTTGTACCTAATATTGAACCTTCTTGGTTCGATTCTCCTTTTATACAATGCCTATCAACATGAAGCCTATCCATTTGTAGTGGTCAATCTCATTTGGAGTATCTTCTCTGCTTTCAAACTCATCCAATTTCTCAGACATTAACTCGCCCTCAGCACATGAATAACGAAATAAATCTCGCCGTACTTATAGACGGTGACAACATCCCTTCTGCACCTGTACGCGAGATGATGCAGGAAATTGCTAAATATGGCAACCCTACTATAAAACGAATCTATGGTGACTGGACAAAGCCAAATCTCGCAAAATGGAAAAGCTTACTCTTAGAAAATGCCATCCAACCCATGCAGCAGTACGCTTATACCACAGGTAAAAACGCTACGGATTCTGCGATGATCATAGATGCGATGGATATACTCTACTCCGACAAAGTGCAAGGTTTCTGTTTGGTATCGAGTGATAGTGATTTTACGAGATTGGCTACTCGACTTAGGGAAGCGGGTGTTTTAGTCATCGGTATTGGTGAAAAGAAAACTCCTGAGCCGTTTATTGTGGCATGTGATCGTTTTATCTATTTGGAAATACTTAAAAAGAAAACCCAAGAGAGCGACCAGACTGTTGAGGATAAAAAAACGGCTAAACAAGAAGACGAAAAAATCACCAAAAGTGATATCGAGTTTATCAGCAAGACAATCGCCGACTGTGCTGATGATGACGGCTGGGCATTCCTTGGTGATGTAGGTGGCTTAATGCAAAAGAAGCGACCAAACTTTGATGCGAGAAACTATGGTTTTCAAAAACTCACCCCAATGATTCGATCACTGAAAGAATTTGAGGTGGAACAACGTGAGAGTACCAAAGGCGGAAAGCTTAAGCTTGTTTACGTCAGACTCAAAGAATAATCAAGACTTCCTGATCATATATACCAAAGCTAGGATTGCCAAAAGCAAACCACCAAGCTCTCTGGTTCCCTCTATCCAAGGCGTCTCCGCCTTCATAGATCCTACTACTCTAGACTTATCCGTCTGATCTAGGAAAGTGAGGAAATTAGTAATATAACTCAGAGCAAATAATGACATAATCACCACTAGCGTGATAGCCAAAGGTCGAATATTGAGTCGTGGGCTGTACAACTTAATAGCTGCAGTCATGACTACAGCGCCGTAAATCAAAATCCACAAAACTGGATCTGGATCATTGATCTGTACCAATGCAAACAAGGTGAAAATGACCATTATGGTGATATGAATCGATTTTTTCATTTTCTCATAGATTAATGTGGTTCAATTTAGTGGCATAAATAGTGACGGAGACCTAAATGACATTTTTTTCAGAAGCAAACAACCATTAAATAACCTATCCAATCAATACCAGATCGTAAGTAGCTGATACGAATCAAGCCCAAAGCCTTGCATTTTTTGTCCATCTTTGCCGCCAATACCTACTCATGAGCACTTACAAACTACACGAAGACATCCTCCAGAAACTGAAAATCAAACAGTTGAATCCTATGCAGGAGGAAGCTGCTGAAGCTATTTCTGATAACAAAGATGTTATCCTCCTTTCCCCAACGGGAACTGGTAAGACATTGGCATTTCTACTTCCTGTATTAGAAAAAATAGATGTCAATATCCAACTTGTGCAAGTAGTCATAGTAGTGCCTTCCCGAGAACTAGCCTTACAAATAGAACAAGTAGTACGTGAAATGGGCACGGGACACAAGGTCAACGCTGTATATGGTGGTCGTGCCGGTACGAAAGATAAGATTGATCTAAAGCATGCCCCAAGTATACTCATAGCAACTCCGGGTAGGCTTTCGGATCATCTCCTCAGGAGAAACTTCGATTCTACAAAAGTGCATACGCTCATTTTGGATGAGTTTGATAAATCCTTGGAAATTGGTTTTGAGGAAGAGATGAAGGCGATCATCCAAGACCTCAATAAAGTAAAACAGAAGATCCTCACCTCCGCTACGCAGGGAATTCGCATACCGAAATACGTAAACCTTCGAAATCCACATATGATTGACTATCTGGAAGAAGGAACTCCGAAGTTGGTCATCAAGCGCATCCTCTCGTCAGATAAGGATAAGCTGGAAACTTTGCTAGAAGCGCTAGGAGAACTATGCGATCACCCAGAACCACAAAACGGACTTATCTTCTGTAATTATAAAGAGTCAATCGAGCGGATCAGTTTATTCCTTTCGGAGAAAAAAGTAAGTCATGGCTGCTACCACGGCAGTATGGAACAGATAGATCGGGAAAGGGCTTTGATCAAATTCAGAAATGGCACACATCAGCTCCTGATAGCTACAGACCTTGCTGCAAGAGGACTGGATATTCCAGAGCTGAAATTCATCATCCATTACCAGTTGCCACATCGTGAAGAGGAATTCACACACAGAAACGGCCGTACGGCCCGTATGAATAAAGATGGTTCTGCCTATCTGCTTGTTTGGAAAGATGAGCCACTACCTGATTTCATCCCTGAATTACCAGTGCTCAGCCTGAAGCCCAACAAGTCACCAAAACCATCCCAATGGGAGACACTATTTGTATCTGGTGGACGCAAGGATAAAATCTCCAAAGGAGATATCGCAGGCTATTTCATGAAGCAAGGCGGGCTTACTCAGGAAACTTTAGGATTGATTGAAATCAAAACAGATTGTGCCTTTGTGGCTGTAGCCAAATCAAAAGCTCAGGATATCATCTCACAACTTGACAATACCAGAATCAAGACCAAAAAAGTGCGGATTACTAAAATTTAAGATCCAAATGATGGAAAGTGGAATCAAAAAAAGGAGCCTCTCTGTGAGGCTCCTTTCAAAATAATATTTCAATTCACGAATCTATCAGGCTGCGCCTCCATCATATTCGATACCGAGTACACGTTCTTCAAACATGCCTAGCGCCAACTTATCCTCTCCAAGAACGTCAAACAACTCTAAGCATTGACGAGCTACAAATTCCTCCTCGATTTGCTCTTTGACAAACCAGCGCATAAACTCTTCAGTAGCTATATCGCCTTGTTTACGACACTCGCGAACAATGTCATGAATGGCGTCAGTCACGCCAATTTCCATCTCCATGGCGTGCTCAAAAGCCTCTCTAAGTGATCCAAACTCATGCTTAGATTCTCCTATAGATGGAGAAACGGCCTCACATTCCATGTCCACCAAGTAATGAAAAAGTTTGAGTTGATGCTTTCTTTCTTCCTCTGACTGTTCGAAAAAATGTTTGGCAGAATTGTCATATCCTCTTACATCACACCATGCGGCAAGCGCCAAATAGGCGGCAGACGAATGCGCCTCCATTTTGATTTGCTTATTAATTATATTGACTATTTCCTCTTTGAGTACTTCGTGTCTTCTTAGTAAATCTTTCATTATGCTATGCTTTCTATGAGTAAATCTTAACTGCTCCTCTCTCATATTTGAAAATCGGACAGGAACTCCACAAAAGAACCACATTCAATACGGAATGATTTGTTCTACTCGCAATTTAAAATAAATCTAAAGAGTAGGAGCCTTAATTAGGTATGAATGGTCTTACGACAGATGCCTTTGTGTATAAAAGCATTGAGCTCAAGCATGGCACACGCACCGGCAAAAAGCTCCTTCAGTTCTATCAATTGATGGATATCCAAAATGATAAATTTATCCATTTCGGGGAGGAAAAGAATTTCAACGTCCGAGTGCTCAGTTGCAATCATGTCGACAAGATTGATCTCTTTGATTTTTCGCCGAAAGGACGCAAATCCAAATCGATTGAGTACATAAGTAACATCGCCGATCTTCAGTAGAAAGCTAGCTGAATTATCATCCTGTAGGATCGCGGAGTGCTGGGTAGCAAATACAATATGTGTTTCAGTATGGCTCATGAGATTAGATTCTTGGGCATTTTTTACAATGCTTTCCATTCTTCTTATATTTCTTGCAGCATTTCTTAAAGACACATTCTTCACTTCTCTCCATTTTCTTTTCAAATGGAGAGAAGGAATGATCTTCGCTTTCTATGTGTATGATATTTGTCATTATTTAGAATCTGTCTAAACAAGGCAAAAGTGGAGCTTAATCTCGGCTAATACAATCGCTAGTAGTGGTCAAAATAAAGGTGAGGTAATCACTATAAGTAGTGAAATATTCTCAGCGCAATTCAATAAAGTCCTTACGAATTTAATCAACTGATAAGTCTCAGCTTAGCTAAAATCCTTTCCTGCCTTTTTCTCCATCAGCCTAACTAGGAAGCCGGCATCTGCCACATGCTCTAACATCACTTTAATCAAGAAGGTAAGTGGCACAGAAAGGAGCATACCTGCTGTTCCCCACAGAAATGCCCAAAATACTAGGCTAAACAGGATCGTTACAGTGTTAATGGAAAGGAGGTTCCCAGTCATTTTCGGCTCTATGACGCTGCCCATCACCAGTTGCACACCTTCCAATGCCAGAAACAGAAAAAAGAATTCCGAAACAGAGTCTGCTGTAAGTCCACCAATTAGCAATGGAGGCACGATAGCAATAAGTGAACCTACATAAGGTATATAGTTCAATACAAATCCTAGAATACCCCAAAGAATGGCATATTGAATACCAAAAAACCAACTGATCAAACCTATCCCTAAACCAGTCATTAAACTTACGACAGTCTTCACTTTGATGTAAACACTTATAGATTCTTTCACTCTTTTGAAAGTGTCAGTTGCCGAAGAATGCACGCTTTGATCGTGACCGTGCATGATATAATTGATAACTTTTTCGTACTGGGCAATAGCTCCAAGTAAACCAACAAAATAAAGTATCGTCATCAGAAGCTCTGTTGCGAAACCACTCAAGGTATTGATGAATGATCCCGACAAGGAAAGGACCTTGTCCGTTGGTACAATATTCGATAGATAAGCTCGCAATTCCTCTTCCTGAAGTTCATTTCCAGCAAAAGAGGTAATGCGATCAATCAATGGTTTCAACTCAGCGGTCACATCTGCCACGATGGTATCTCTATTTTCAATAAATCCACTTACTGCATTGTAAAAAAGAAATCCAATTAGTAAAAATCCGGAAACGGAAACAATAGATGTGAAAATAACACTAAGGTTTAAAGAAAACTTCTTCTGGAAAAGAGCTACCAAAGGCTGCATCAAAATGGCAAAGAAAAGTGCGAAAGCAAGTGGCACAAACAACTCGCTAAGCATTTTCATGAGGTATAATATCAAGATAGCCAGAAAGACCACCAATATATTTTTGATCACGCGCAGTGATCGTGCGGTATCTTCAGAGAGATCATTCATTGCTGAAACATTTGTGGGTGTTCGTCTTCAAAAGGAGTGATCTCTTGCAAGTAACGCGCAAACTGCAAAATACTTGCTTCATCGAATAAGTTGCCAATCAAAGAAATGGTTCCCGGTTTTCCATCTGCATAAGATCCATCAGGAAGTACTACACAAGGATGACCTGTGAGATTGGTCATCAACATTTGATCACCACCAAAACTCGGAGTAATCAGCACATCTATATCTGCCATCATTTCATTGAATTGGATCACAAGGCTGTATCTAAGTCGATTAGCTTGTATATACTCTACAGCAGGAATCAAACGCGCATTGCGAAAGACATTTGGCCAAGCATTGATGATCTGCCGGGTGAGTAGGTCATCATTGTTTGATCTAGTCAATTCATCAAAAGCTGCCGCTGCCTCAGCTGATAGTATAAACCCCAATGCATTCGTAGGAATCTCAGAAGGTAATTTCTTCGGTATCAATTCCACACCCTCTGCCCTGATTAAAGCCAACAGTGTACTGTCATTTTGGTAATTGTATCCTTCAGGATCGAAGAGGTCTTCTAGATAACCGACGCGCAACTTCTTCACCGCATTCTCTGAATAGTTGTAATTGAACGGATACTTTTTCAGTACCTCAAGGTCTTTCCCGTCAGGGCCATTGATCGCATTGAATACTATTGCCAAATCTGTCGCATTCCGACAGATAGGTCCAAGCTTGTCCATGCTCCAGCTCAGTGCCATGGCACCTGTCTTACTCACCCTTCCAAATGTAGGTCTTAGTCCTGTAGTGCCACATCTTGTAGATGGCGATACAATCGATCCCCATGTCTCACTACCTATTGCAAAGGGCACCAATCCTGCAGCTGTGGCAGAAGCCGAACCCGCAGATGAACCGCTGCTTCCCTGAGCCAAATTCCATGGATTTTTTGTGACTCCACCAAACCAAACGTCACCCCAAGCCAATGCTCCCAGTGTGAGCTTGGCCACCAATACAGCGCCTGCTTCATCCAGTTTTATGATCACCGTGGCTGACTCATCAAAAATTTGATCTTCAAATCCTTTGGCACCCCAAGTGGTGGGATAATCCTTTACCGCCAATAAATCCTTAGCACCATAAGGAATGCCATGGAGTGGTCCTCTGTAGTTTCCGGCGGCTATTTCTTCGTCTGCTCGTTTGGCTTGAGCCAATGCAAGGTCCTCCGTCAATGTAATAACGCACTCCAAGGTGTCAGCAAATCTCTTTAGGCGATTGAGATACATCACAGTGAGTTCAGTAGAAGTGATTTTTTTATCCTTGATTAAAACTGACAGGTCGGCAACTGAGTAGAATGCCAACTCTTCAAGATTCTTTGGCCGCTTCAGTTTAGATGAAAGGTTGAAAACAGCCGGCTGATCCACCATTGATAATCTTTGCTCATTGACAGGTGGGATGAAAACCATGGCATATGGCAAACTATTTGGCAAAGGCATTTTTCGTATGGCTAAATAATCCTTGAGATTGTCTTGCAATCCTGGCGTAAGCGAATCAATCTCTGCTTGTGTGAAATTCAACCCAAACAACTTCAGCGCACTACTTACAGAATCACTCTGTGCAGAACCAGAAATAGCAATAAAACAAGTGAGTAAGGCATAAATAAAGAATCTCTTCATATTAATCAGGTCTGATAGGCTTGATACCAAATCTAGCCGTTTAGATTCTTATTACCGATAAGTGCTAAGCAAAAATCCAGATGAAGAAACGGAATTAATATTTCGATGGCTTAAAAACAAAAGGGCGCCCTTCCTGAGAAGTTCGCCCTTTCAACTGACAGCTGCCTTAGCACCTGCCAACTATCAAACTACAGTTCGAATGCGTTTCGAAAAGGATTTCGAGGAAACCTCAAAAGCCTATCTCCTTCCTTGCTATGCCACGCTCTGCAACACCGTAGTGATTACCCAACTTTTGCATCAACTTGGCGAAACTGACGTTTCCGCTTTCTATCTCTCGTTTGATGAAATGAAATTACATAGATGAATTAAATCTTCCAACTTGTCACGCGATAGCTTATCAACCACTTTCGCACAACATAATACCCTACTTATACCCCACTTGTGCACAAGGTTATCCACATAGTTTGGTTAACGAATTGTTAAAAAGTCATAATCTGGATGCCATTCATGGAATTAAAGCAACCCGATTTCTATCAATTGAGTAATTTGAATTAAAAAACATCCGCCATGTTAACCAACTTCTTCAAGATTACAATCAGACAACTCCTGCGCCAACCAGGCTATACTACCCTCAATGTGCTAGGGCTAACTATAGGAATTGTCTCTTCCCTCCTCATTATTTTGTATTTGTACAATGAAATGAGTTTTGATCAGCAGCATAGCAAAGGTGATCGGGTCTATAGAATCTCTTCTGACTTTACTGAACCAGACAATTCATTTAGATGGGCGGTGACACAATTCCCACTTGCTAAGACATTGAAAGATGAAGTTCCCGAGGTAAAACAATACGCCAGAATAATTGATAATGGAAGAACAACCTTCTCCAAAGAAGATATCAATTTCTTTGAAACGGATGTTTACATGGTGGATAGTACCATTTTTGAACTTTTTGATTTTAAACTAATACAAGGTGACCCTGCTACCGCACTTGCAGAACCGAACACAATTTGTCTCAATAAATCAATTGCAGATAAAATTTTTAATGATCAAAATCCAATAGGTGAATTCATAAAAGAAGATGGACTTTCCGTAAAGGTGACTGGGGTATTTGAAGATGTCCCGGTGAATTCACATATTCGCCCGAAAGCATTAATATCAGCCAGCACCTCTGACCGTAATAATTCTCAAAGCTGGGGTGGCTTTAATATCTATTCATATATCCTTCTCAGAGAGGGTGTCGATCCGAAAATTATGGATGATAGATTAGCAGAGATCAACAAAAAATATGTAGCCGTTATTTTTGACCAATTTGATATCACAGTGAAGTATGAAATGATCAACATAAAAGACATTCATCTCCACTCCACATTTCAAGGCGAACCAGAACCACTTGGCAACATCAAATACATCTACATATTCGGTGCTGTGGGTATTTTTCTAATTCTTATCGCTAGCATCAACTATATGAACTTATCAACTGCTAGGTCAATGAAACGATCTCTTGAAGTGGGCATTAGAAAAGTGATGGGTGCGCAGCGTGGTGCTTTAGTACGTCAATTTATTTCCGAATCTGTACTCCTTACACTTGCAGGACTTTTGATCAGTCTGCTTCTTTTGACCGTTCTGGTTCCATTCTTAAACAACCAACTACAGACCCGATTGGACATTGGTAATCTTACCCAGCCAGGGGTGCTTCTTGCCATTTCAATAATGCTTCTCATTACTGGTGTATTGAGTGGTAGCTACCCAGCATTCTATCTCTCATCTTTCAAGCCAGTAGATGTGCTGAAAGGAAAAGGTGGAAAATCAGGCAACAAATACTTAAGAAGTGTTTTGGTAGGTATTCAGTTTTCCATCTCGATATTTATGCTCATTGGTACGCTAGTGATTTATCAACAAATGCAGTTTTTGCGTAACGAAGACCTGGGATTTGAAAAGGAAAAAGTGATCAGATTTGTCTTGAATAGCAGAGAGGATCGAGCCAAATGGCCAGTGCTTCGTAACAAACTGCTTCAAGATCCAAATGTGGTAAATGCCGCAAGTGCGTCTAGTTCTCCTGGAAGAGGTTTCGGGAAAAATGTAATGGGCGTTGAAACCAAAGAAGGTCAAATGGAACAAATTGGAATCGACCACTATTCTATTGATTATGATTATTTCTCAGTACTTGATGTCCCATTTGTAGCGGGCAGAAACATATCCACGTCATATTCCACAGATACCATTTCCGCCGTGATTATCAATGAAGCGATGGCCACTAGGATGTCTTGGGATGACCCAATTGGCAAAAAGTTTCAATTTGATCGTGATAGCACTATGTTTCACAAAGTAGTTGGAGTGGTGAAAGATTTTCATCAAAGATCACTTTATGATCCTATTGAGGCTTTGCTTTTTATTCCTCAGCTAAACAACTCAAATGTCATTCTTAAAATCAATGGTGACATTAAACAATCCGTCGAAAGCATAGAGTCCAAATGGACGGAAGTCTATCCAAATCTACCTTTCGAATACAGCTTCCTAGATGCAGACTTCATGGAGCAATATGAATCAGATCAACTGCGTGGGCAGTTATTTCTAGGTTTCTCAGTAATGATGATTTTCATAGCATGTCTAGGCCTTTTGGGACTTGCTTCATTCATAGCCGAGCAGCGCACCAAAGAAATCAGTATTCGGAAAGTACTGGGAGCCAATGTTGTCGAATTAGTGTCTTTATTAATCAAAGATTTCATGGTACTCGTGGTTATAGGCGCTTTACCAGCCTTTGGGCTAGCGTATTACTTCATGAGCGAATGGCTGATGACTTTCGAGTATCACATAGAACTAAGTGTAGTATTATTCCTTTTTGTTCTGGTTTTGATTTCCATCATCACCATACTCACTACAGGATATCATGCATTGAAAGCTGCAAATAGCAATCCTGCTAGCAATCTGAAATATGAATAAGCGCAAAGCTTAATTTGGGATAAATTTGATTGACGAAAGGGTAAGACATAAATCTTGGGCAGTTAGTGCCTCCCCAGACCTTTTCTAATCAACATTTAACACACATCCCCGTTCGACATATTCAAGATTTAATAATTAGAGATGGACAATCAGTTTATTCAGAAAATTTTTGAGCGGCATCAAGAATATACCAAAACACCTACGAAGAGTTCTATCTGTGGTTTTTTCAATGAATTACTAGGGGTTCTTTTCCCTGATTTTTCCAGCCATCCTATCAAAACGCAAGAGGAGCTGGAATTTCAAATGAATGAACTTGAAAATAAACTGGGACGTATCCTCAAAAAAAATATTTCCCTAGAAGGAGACAACAAACAAGAAATCATCAATGCATTTTTTGACAGCCTCCCTACGCTCTACGCACGATTAGAAACAGATGTTGAGGCGATGTATATGGGTGATCCAGCAGCCACAGACAAGTCGGAGATCATAAGATCCTATCCTGGTTTTTACGCTATTGCGTCTTATAGACTGGCTCACGAGTTGGCGCTACTAGGTGTGAAAAACATCCCAAGGATTATCACTGAAGATGCCCACAGCAAGACAGGTATCGACATCCATCCAAATGCCATCATTGGGGAGTTTTTCTGCATAGATCACGGGACAGGTATTGTCATAGGTGAGACAACCATCATTGGCAAACATGTTAAAATCTATCAAGGCGTGACCCTAGGTGCTTTGAGTGTGGATAAGAACGACGCAAAAGTGAAACGACATCCAACCATCGAAGACCATGTTGTGATCTATGCTGGTGCTACTATCCTTGGTGGAAAAACAAGAATTGGACGCGGCTCCATCATTGGTGGAAATGTGTGGCTAACCCGCAGCATCCAGCCAGAGTCAAGAGTATATTATCAAACCATGATGCAAGACGGTGCAGAAGGAAAGCCCGATCTGATCGTAGTAAAATAAATTATAGCAATCGGTCAGCGGCGATCGGTCCTCAGTATTTTAGGATTAAAAATGGTGTTAATCGTTTGGTATTAAACAATCAGCATAGGGGAGTTTAAATAACCCTAAGCGAATCAGCCGAGGACCGAAATAATAAAACAGTTACAGCATGAAATTAATTGATCTCATAGGAAACACACCTTTAGTAGAAATCACCAAGATTCACACTAATTCCAATGTGAAGATATTTGGTAAACTAGAGGGACAAAATCCCGGTGGAAGTGTGAAAGACCGTGCAGCATATGGTATGATCATGGAAGCATTGAAGCGTGGTGACATCAAAGCTGGTGATAAATTAGTGGAGGCTACCAGCGGTAACACTGGGATTGCCTTAGCAATGATTGCTCAGTCTGTAGGATTAAATATGACCCTGCTCATGCCAGAGAATAGTACCAAAGAACGAGTACTTGCGATGCGCGCCTATGGTGCCACTGTCATCCTCACTCCTGCTAAGAAAACCATAGAATACTCCAGAGAGCTTGCTGATGAGATGGTAGCCAATGAAGGGTACTTCATGCTCAATCAATTTGCGAATGCTGATAACTACGGCATGCACTATAAGACAACAGGACCCGAAATCTGGCGAGACACTGAAGGAAAAGTAACACATTTTGTATCGGCAATGGGTACCACAGGCACGATCATGGGTGTCTCTAGATATTTAAAAGAACAGAACCCCAACGTCCAAATCGTAGGCACCCAGCCCACCGAAGGCTCTTCTATCCCAGGCATTCGTAGATGGTCTCCAGAGTTTCTACCTAAAATCTTCGAGCCAAGTCGAGTAGATCAAGTAATAGATGTAAGTGAGGCAGAAGCCACCAACATGGCTCGGAGGCTTGCCAAAGAAGAGTCCATTTTATCTGGAATGAGCAGTGGCGGGGCATTGACTGCTGCCCTAAAGCTTGCGGAAAATATAGAATCAGGCCACATTGTATTTATTGTTTGCGATACTGGGGAACGATATCTGAGCTCTGGATTGTTTGAGTGAAAAACAAGTTTTAATCTGAGGAGTTTAACTCAAAACCTATCCTAATTCACACTTATGACTGCTATTAAAAACCTAAAACCTCTAGGCTTCCCTTGGGCGACCCAAGACCCCTTTCTTTTTTGTGTTTACCATAAGGACGACTACCCAAAAGGCAATGATATAATGGGTCCTGCCGCATCACTTTCAGGACGTAATTTGGGTCAGGATTTCGATCCATCTAATGGCTGGAGAATGTATCACGGAGATACCGTGCCTGGTTTTCCTCAACATCCACACAGAGGATTTGAAACGGTGACGGTCGTCCCAAAAGGCATGGTAGATCACTCAGACTCTTTAGGAGCAGCAGGTAGATTTGGTAACGGAGACACTCAGTGGATGACTGCTGGAAAAGGTGTGAACCATTGCGAAATGTTCCCTCTGCTGAACAAGGAAGAAGAAAATCACCTACTCCTTTTTCAGATCTGGCTCAACCTTCCAAAGAAAAGCAAATTCGTAGCTCCTCATTTCAGAATGCTTTGGGGTGAAGACATTCCTGTGTACAAAACGGCCGATCAAAAAACTCAAGTCACGGTGATTGCTGGGAAAATAGAAGATACCAAAGCGCCTGCACCTGCACCAGATTCTTGGGCAGCAGATCCTGCAAATGATGTGGCCATCTGGACCATCGCCATGGAAGCTGGGGCGATATTCGAACTTCCAAAGGCCAACGCTGGCACCAATAGATCACTTTACTTCTATGAAGGTGATGAGGTGACAGTAAGTGGTCAAAAAATCAATCGCCACCAATGTATCGAGTTACATCCAGAGGCTGATGTGACATTGATCGCTGGGAACAAAAACTGCCGATTTTTAATACTTCAAGGAAAACCTATAGGCGAGCCAGTAGCACAGTATGGGCCATTCGTGATGAATACTCAACAAGAGATACAAGAAGCAATGGCAGACTATCGTCGTACAGAGTTTGGCGGCTGGCCATGGCACTCTAACGACCATGTACATGCACGCGAAAAAGGACGCTTCGCAATCCACGCTGATGGAAGAGAAGAGATAAAATGAGTTCGGAAGAAAAGTATATTGTGCCTTCAGGCACCCGAATAGGTCATGTACATTTGAAAGTATCAGATTTACAACGCGCATTAGATTTCTACTGCGGAATGTTGGGGTTTGAAGTGATGGCTAAGATGGGAAGTGATGCAGCATTTATTAGTGCAGGTGGCTATCACCACCATATTGGACTCAATACTTGGCAAAGCAAAGGCATGCCTCCTGCTCCTAGAAATCAGCCAGGATTGTTTCATACGGCTATTGTATTCCCAACTCGAAAGGATTTGGCATTTGCAGTCAATCGATTATTGGAGCAAAGTTATCCTTTGACTGGCGCTGCGGATCATGGGGTGTCCGAAGCGATCTATTTGGATGACCCTGACGGAAATGGTGTGGAGATATATTGGGATCGGCCGAAAGAAGATTGGCCAACGCACAGTGATGGTTCGCTACGAATGTATACCAGACAGATAGATATGGAAAATCTACTAGGTGAATTGGGATAATCAGATAGGCATTAGAAGTCCTCGAACTTCATTGCAAAATCAAGCCGTAGCGGATACATAATAGAACAGCAGCTTAGCTATGAATTGTTTAATTTTAGAGTGATTCTGACATTACTTGAATTTTTAGGATTTACGTCCATCATGCGAAATGTTCTCCTCATACAATTAATCACTTTCACCCTGATGTTTTCAATAGTGGCTGAAATAACTGCATTTCTGCATGCCGAAGCTACGATCGTACTCGAATCAGATTCGGATAATGAAGAGGAAAACGAAGAGCATAAGCTAAAAGAATACACCTGCCTATTCGATATGGCTATGCCTCCAATGCAAACCAAATCCACAGAACATTTCGGTGAACTCGTGTTTTTTTGGTCCTCTCCTATTTTAGATAATTTGACTCCTCCGCCAAAGTTCGTTTGATTCTCCCCTAACCAAATTTCTTACTTAGCAATACCAATTATCTATTTCTATGGACAATAAAAATGGTCTATTTTCTAATTTCAAGACTGACCTTTCTGCCAGTTTAGTCGTCTTTCTTGTTGCCTTACCTCTTTGCTTAGGTATTGCTTTAGCTTCTGGCGCACCATTATTTTCTGGTATTATCTCAGGGATTGTAGGTGGTATCGTCGTAGGCATGATCAGTGGATCATCAGTAGGTGTAAGTGGTCCGGCAGCTGGACTTACTGTCATTGTATTGGGAGCTATTCAAGATCTTGAAACGTATCCTGTTTTCCTTGCTGCTGTAGTTGTGAGTGGTATTATTCAGATCATCTTAGGGATTTCCAAAGCTGGAATCATCGGCTATTATTTCCCATCTTCGGTGATTAAAGGGATGCTTTCCGCCATTGGTATTATCATAATCCTCAAGCAAATACCACACGCGTTCGGCTATGATGCCGACCCTGAGGGCGATCTTGAATTCTTTCAGGTGGATGGTGAAAATACTTTTTCAGAATTGGTTACCATGCTGGATTATATAAGTGAAGGTGCTTTGGCCATTTTCTTAATCTCCATGACCATTCTCATACTTTGGGAACAAAAATTCATGAAGAATTTAAGCTTCACAAAAGTCATACAAGGCCCATTAGTAGCTGTAATTGCAGGTATACTGATTAATAAAGCATTGGTAGGTACGCTTTTTCACGTAGATGAAACACACATGGTCAGCTTACCTGCAGCCAGCAATATTGGAGAATTTTTCGGTCAATTTACCCTAATGGATTTTTCGGCAATATTCAGGAAAGATGTGCTAATCATAGGGGCAACCATAGCTGTTGTGGGATCTCTGGAGACCTTACTTTGTGTGGAGGCCACAGATAAGCTTGATCCTGTGAAGCGGATCACTCCTACCAATCGAGAATTGATCGCACAAGGTATCGGAAACGCTGTTTCAGGCCTTATTGGTGGCCTGCCTGTAACCCAAGTCGTAGTGCGAAGCTCCGCAAACATCCAGTCAGGAGGAAAAACCAAAATATCCGCCATCATGCATGGTGTACTCATACTGGCTTCCGTCATACTGATCCCAAATGTGCTCAATATGATCCCACTTTCGGCTTTAGCGGCCATTCTAATAATGGTTGGGTTTAAGCTGGCAAAACCTGCTGTATTTAAAAAAATGTTCGCTGCTGGAAAGGGTGAATTCATTCCATTTCTTGTAACCCTATTCGGAATCATATTTACAGATTTACTCGTCGGAATTCTACTAGGACTAGCAGCTGGGATATTCCAAGTATTGTACAATAACTTCAAAAAGCCGTATGACGTGAAGTCTATTGAAGAAAATGGCGAGAGTACCATGTACTTCGAGTTGTCTGAGAATCTGACCTTCCTGAGCAAAGCAAGTATGATTGAAACTGTTGCACATATCCCAGATAATTCCAAAGTAGTGATGGATGCATCCAGATCGCATTTTATTCATCCAGACATCTTAGAAATCATCGATGATTTCAAAGAAAATGCAGCTTACCGCAATATCCAATTAGAGACAAAAGGATTTAATAAGGAACATGAAGACCAGGTAGCTGAGATGAAGAAAGTTGTGAAAAAGGTGTAATCACTTAAAAATCATCGGGTAAAATCGAGCTATTTAATAGTCCTTTGTTAACTTTTGCAAATGGAAAATTATCTCAAAAACACTATTAAACTAGCCAAATACTATAGGGCTCTTGGTGAAAAAACCTTTACTCAATTGCAAGAAGACGCGCTCTTATGGAGTCCAGGGCCATCGTCAAACAGCATAACCGTAATAGTCAAGCATCTTTGGGGAAATATGCTCTCTAGATGGACCAATTTCCTAACAGAGGATGGAGAAAAACCTTGGCGAGACCGTGATGGCGAATTCGAATCGGATATAGTATCCAAAGAAGAAATGCTAAGTAAGTGGAATGAAGGCTGGAATTGTTTTCTAGGTGCATTGGAAGCACTTAAAACGGAAGATTTGGTAAAAACAATTTATATCCGCAATGAAGGCCAGTCTGTGATAGATGCCATTCAAAGACAAATGGCTCATTATCCGCTTCACGTTGGACAGATTATCTACCTAGGGAAGCTCCTAAAGGGTGATGATTGGGTATCACTTTCCATCCCAAAAGGTGGATCATCAAGTTACAATGCAGAAAAATTTTCCAAGGAAAAAGAAGATAGTCACTTTACAGATACGGTTTGAAAACACCAATGATGAATATTGAAATTCGCAAAGCTGAGGAGACTGATATGGACCTATTACTCTCTTTTGCACGAGAAAACTTCATTCTCACTTATTACCACCTCAACGATCCTTCAGACATGGATGCTTACCTCGAAGAGGCATTCTCTGAGGAGACCTTTCAAAGAGAGTTTGAACATCCTGAGTCTGACTTTTATTGTCTTGTGGAGAGGAATCGGCTAATTGGGTATTACAAGATCAACTATGGTGAAGCGCAGACAGAGCCAGACCATCGCAATGCCGCTGAGCTCGAACGCGTATATGTTGCACAGTCCCACAAAGGACGTGGGCTTGGACGCATGATGATTAAGCATGCAATTGAGCAAGCCAAGAATTTGCAATATCTATGGTTGGGTGTTTGGAAAGACAATAAGGCGGCCATTGGCTTCTACAAGAATCTTGGATTCGAGGAATTTGGAACACACATTTTTCAACTTGGAAATGACCCGCAAGAGGATCTGATACTTCGAATAGCAATTTGAACCTTCTTCCAACTCCAAGAAAAACAAATCGCTTAGTTGTTATTTTTTAAAAATCTTGGCCAATCTACTGGATTTGATTTTTTTAATAAGATTTCCATCTTCTTGAGAATCATCGTTTTCCATAAGCGCTGATAGCGGCTTGAGTGCGTCAAAGCTGTTGAAAATCACCTTAAGAATGGCAGCCATTGGTAATGCTAAAATAATCCCAGGTAGCCCCCAAAGAGCTGCGGAAGCTATCAAAGCTATGATCGCAAAGAGTGCATTAAGGTTGAGTTTACCTCCTACTATTTTAGGGCTTAGCACATTACCCTCTAGCGTCTGAATAAACCAAAAGACCAATATGATAGAAATAGGATACCAAGGACTGTCATACTCCAACAGCGCATATAAGGTCGGGATCAAACCGCCAATGGCCGTACCAACATAGGGGATAATGGCTAGTACAGCTGCAAAAAAACCGAAGAAGATCGCATAGTCCAAACCAATAATTAGTAATCCAATGGAATTGAGCACGCCCAAAACAATGATCAAAAAGCCCATCCCGGTAACATACTTTTGACCGACCTGCTGAACCTCTCGGAGCATTATTGATAGCTCTTCTTGCTCAGACTCTTTCACAAAACTTAGACAAGCTTTACGCAAGCGCTTATGATAGAGTAGGATCAAGAAGGTGTATAAGAAAGTCAAAAGGACATAAGAGAGGATTGTCCCTGTTTGAGTAATCGTCCCTGAAACAATGGAAAAACCACTGGTCGAAAATAATTCTCCTATGCTTTGCACGATAGTCTCCATGGAGATATCTGAAATAAACGGAACCTCTTCATTGATGAATATTATGCCCTTCTCCATTACACTACTCAGCTTACCTTGGAAGTCTTTAAACTGATCGAGCATACTGAGAAGCTTGGCCGAAAAGAGCACCAAGGTGCCAAGCACTACCGAAGTGATAGAGAGCATGGTAAGTAAAATAGACCAAGTAAGCCCAATCCCCTTTGACACCAACTTCTTCACTATTGGATAAAGTACGAAAGCGAATAGCAGAGCAAATACAATTGGAATTAAGATGCTTTTCGTCAACCATAAAAATAGGCCTATTAGGAAAGCAAATGCAAGTGCGAAAAAATTCTTCTGAAATGAGATTTGCATAGTGGGTAATTAAGAGCGTATAGTCAATTGACTCATTCCTTACTGAATTTTTCAAGTTGAGATTCAAAGTGCATCAGATCCTCAAACTCAATCACTGCCGCCTGAAGTGCCTTTTCGGAGCTTTTTATTGCCTCTTTAGTCCTTCCAAGTTTGAAAAGTAAAGAAGCATAGCTGTCATAATAAGTAGCATTTGGGTAACCTTCGAGCACTTGCTTCATCCAACCAGCAGCCAACTCCAAATGGGATTTATCATCAACGAAAAGATAAAATTTCCATGCAAACTCATTTAGCTGATCTGGATCAGTGACTTCTTGCTCTTTCACAACTTTGATCGCATTTTGGGCATAAACTGGCCAATTTTCCTTGAGGTCTGCCGTCTTGAGTCTTGTGAGTGAAAGTAACTCTTCTTTTCCATTAAAATCCGTGAAAGAGATCAACCTTTCTATAGCCCTTGTAGCCAAGTAAGTCAGATCTTCACCCTCATAGATAGCTATGATCTGATCAAGCAAAACATTATAAATCTTCTGATCAACAGTATCCTTCCCATATTTCAAGGCATACATATCCTGATAAGACATCAAATACTGAAAAGGCTCACTGAAAGGATCAGACACATTGAGATTGATCATATCCCAACTTGTATTGTTTGTCCATTCCTTATGAGGCAATGAGGCAAAGTAAGTTTCCACTAATTCTGAGGGATCCAGGCAAGCACTATTGAGTGCTTCTGAGTACTTGACTATAAAAACACTGCTTCTCTCCCCTGCATTGAAAACACTGTCCATAGCCGCTAAATGATCATTTCCCAAGGCCGTCTTGCCCAGCGCAATCAACTCATCCGAAGCAATAGCTCCACATCCTCTATGGATTACTTGCCCTTCCCCATCGAGAAATAGCAACACTGGAAACGAGCTGACCAAATACTCCTCCGCAATAAGAAAACCCGGTATGTCTTCCATATCAATTCGCACATTTATGAAATTGTGATTGTAAAATCCAGCTACTTCTTTGTCCGAAAATGTGTACTTCTCCAAAATGGCACATGGTTGGCTCCAATTAGTATAGCCTTCCAGAAATACTAACTGATTGCTCTCTTTAGCCTTTTGAAGCGCCTCTCCCCACTCCAATTTTTCAAAATTGATACCATCTTGGGCCAGACTTATAAAAGTCGTGATGAAGATAAAGCAGACCGATAGAAATGGTTTAATCATAGGAATATATGTAATTTGAGGACTAAATCTAATTGAAATTGACTTAACCCGAATGACGAAAAGCACTTGAAGCAGTGTTTTTTGTCAGGGCTAAGCCAATATTAATTCTGACTTAACCTATATGAAAAAAACGCTCTCTATACTATTAACAGTATGCTGTCTGCAAGCCATGGCTCAAAGTGATTATCAAAACGAGATCATAACTTGGCAGAAAGAACTGAACGAAAGTTTTAAAGATCCTGAGACCTCCCCCCTTACGGAAAAGGAAATCAAAAAATTCAAAGGCTTAGCATATTACCCGATCAATGAAGATTTAAGAATAGTCGCAAAACTGGAGCGCCTAAGCAACGAAATACCTTTCACCATGCCCACCAGTTCGCAGAAAGAAAAGGTATTTGTCCATTATGCCATTGCGCATTTCATGATAGAAGGAAAGCAATACAAATTCCCTTTGTACCAGAGCTTACAAATCCAGCAAACTGAAGAGTACGCGGACTATTTGTTCGCACCATTCACAGACCTCACATCAGCTATTACTAGCTATGGCGGTGGCAGGTATATTGATCTCAAAATCCCTGAGGGTGATACCGTAGTTATAGATTTCAACAAAGCCTACAATCCAAGTTGTGCTTACAGTCCCAACTATAATTGCCCAATACCGCCCCGTGAGAATGACTTAGCTTTGGAAGTAAAAGCAGGCGTAATGACCTGGGAAAACGACAGCAATTGAATATACATATCAAAACCCTTTTTGGACTCGAAGAAATCCTCGCTGAGGAAGTAAAACTACTCGGCGGTCAAAATATTGCGATCCACAAAAGATCGGTTGCATGTGAGGGCAATTTAGAATTCCTCTATAAAGCAAACTTCCAACTGAGAACTGCCCTAAAGGTGCTAGTGCCTATCTACAGTTTCCAAGCACAAAATGCGCAAGAGCTCTATGATCGCGTGATGGATCACGACTGGTCGGAGTATCTCAGTATTCATCAGACTTTTGCGATTGACAACACAGTCTTCTCGGAGTTTTTCACGCATTCTCAATATGCAGCGCTTAAGACCAAAGATGCGATAGTCGATCAGTTCAGGAATAAATTAGGTAAGCGACCATCTGTAGATATAAAGAATCCTGACATACAATTTGACTTGTATGCGTACCAAGATCAGTTTACCATTTCATTAGATAGCTCAGGCGACACGCTCAATAGACGAGGCTATCGGGAGCCGGGACATGAGGCGCCTATGAGTGAGGTTCTGGCGGCAGGCTTACTCAAACTCGCCGGATGGAACAAAGACATTCCATTGGTGGACCCGATGTGTGGAACAGGTACTATCCTGATAGAAGCCGCACTCATGGGGCAAAATATGCCACCGCATATTCACAGAGATCATTTTAGCTTTAGAAATTGGAAAAACTTTCAGCCCACGCTTTGG
>JBLIFO010000029.1:0-21331 GCA_047633875.1 Marinoscillum sp.
AAACTCATCCCACAGGGTATGTACTCGCGCAATAGTTCCTTTCACATCGTCACCGCTGATTTTGAAAGTAACATATTCTGTGTTCTTCCCTATGAAAAAAGCTAGTGGATCAATATTTGTCTTGAGTGACTTATAATGAAAATCTTTCAGCACTCCGATGACCTTATACGCTACTACAAAAGTACTGTCCCCTATTTGATCATATCCCGCAACATAGCTACCTATAGGATTTTCCAGACCCATTTGTTTTACAGCCGATTCATTCAAAATGACACTTGTGCTATCAGATAGAAAATCCTTAGAAAAAGCCCTTCCGTCCAATACTTCCATGCCGAGGGTGGCGATATAATCGTAATCCACATAGTGGTTATTGAGAATCACAGATTGCCCAGTAGCATTCTTCCCAGCGAAGTAGATATTGTTATTATTAGTCGTGTTTACTGGCAGAAAACTAGCTACAGTCCCAGAATTGATTTTGGAATCTCGGAGTGCTTCATTTTTAAATGCCTCCATTTTATCCCCTAATATCCAAGCATCCTCAATCATAAGAAGATGATCCTTTTCAAAGCCCAGTTTCTTGTTTTGGATAAAAGACAATTGATTGAAAACCACTACAGTGCCTATAATCATGATAATAGAAACAGTAAACTGCAAAACCACCAAGACGCTCCTAAGACCTCCGCTTTTCGAGCCAAGACTAAGTTTTCCTTTAAGCGTCTCAACTGGCTGAAAGCTGGAAAGGTAAAACGCTGGATAACTTCCTGCCAGCAGACCAACCACCACAATGATCAATCCCATACCCAGCAGCATGTCAGTCGATACCAATTCATCCACTAAAAGCTCCTTACCAGAAAGTACATTGAAATAAGGGAGAAGGTATATTGCTAGACCATAAGAGATGATCGTACTAATAAAAGTAATCAAAATAGCTTCTGCGATAAACTGACCTACTAGCTGACCTTTAATAGCACCCATCACCTTTCTTAGTCCGACTTCCTTTGCACGATTTGCAGACCGGGCTGTAGCCAAATTCATAAAATTGATACAGGCCAAAATCAAAATAAACAACCCTACCGCAGAGAAGATATAGACATATTTGATATCTCCATTTGCCTCAAGGTCACCAAGCTTGTCTGAATATAGATGGATCTCCTTGAGCGGCATCAGAGACAGTCCAGCAGAGTTTCCTGCATTAGAAAAATCCTCCAATGACATGTTCATATATTGCTGAATCTCTGGACCCAATCTGGTCTCGATAAGTTCAGGAAATTTGGCTTCCAAGGGTGCTGGACTTGCAGTTGGATCCAGCCTTAAATAAGTATTGAAATTGAAGCTCATCCACATATTAGCTTCTGCATCTTTCCTGTCCAGCATGGTCAACATGATATTATACTGAAAATGCGCATTTTTCGGAAAATCCGCATAGACTCCAGTTACCTCATAATCTAGTTCACTGTCCAAAACCACCATTTGCCCCACTGGATCTTCATCACCGAAAATCTTTGTGGCTGTAGTTTGGTCCATCACCAGCGTTCTAGGCTTTGATAGGCAAGTTGTCTTATCACCTAGCACCAATTCCAAATTCCAAAAAGTGAAAAAATTAGGATCAGCGTTGATAACATTCTCCTCCTTAAAGGAGAGGTCTTTATCCTTTCTTTTGACATACCAATTGCCAGTACCCCTAAACCTAAAAGCATCAACCACTTCGGGGTAATCCGCCACCATAGTTTTGGCGCCAGGTGCGCTCATCAAGGCCGTGATGAATTCGCTACCGTTGATGTTTCCACTGAAATCCATTCGATAAATATTCTCTGCTTCGAAAAAATCCTTATCATAGCTAAGTTCATCTACCACAAATATGGCGATGAAAAGAAAGCAGGTCAGGCCAATAGAAAGCCCCAAAATGTTAATCGCTGAGTAAAACTTATGTCTGAATAAATTCCTGAATGTAATGATTAGGTAGCTCTTGAACATGAGTTGGTCGATAAGGTTGATCCTGTAGATCACAAAACAATGCCAAAAGTATGCTGTAAAGGCTATTTCGCTTAAATACTGGGTAATTATCGAGAATAAGCAGATTCTTGATTTAAAATCTTATACGATATATTATCTCTAAACTTTCAATATGGTCAGGAGTGAACAAGGTACGTTCGATTTTGAACAGGTTATTAATGTGCAGTCTTAATCAAAAATCTATCACAATCCCCAAAGTCGGCAAAACACTCCCTGAGTTATCGGCATCTATAAGCTTCAAGGTACGCGGTTGGATAATATTGCCTTGATCATCTCTTGTCAATCCATAAGAAGGGGTACTTGGAGAACTCTGCGCCAAAGCATTCTGAAATTCTAAGAATAAGTCCAGCGTAAAGCCTGTCAGATTCCATTTTTTATCTATCCTGATATCAGTCTGATTGAAAGTACTGAGCCTCATTTGGCCTAATCTGTCATAGTCCAGTACGATCGTTGGATAATTGTCCAAAGTCTCTTGCTCATCCACTGGCGCATATGGTGTTCTTCCAACATATCTCACACGGGCACTAACCTCCCAGTTTTTACCAAACTTATAACCTCCTGTGAAGGTGATCAGCGTGCCACTGTCCCAAGTTGATGATAGGTAAGTATCTTGATCGAAACCTGTGTATTCGCTGCTAAACAGCGTGTATGCCAGTATCCCGTAAAAGTTTTTCGTAAACTTCTTCTGCACCAAAAACTCTGCTCCGTAAGTCCTACCAAGCCCAACACTACTCACAGGCTCATTGCCCAATACCGAGAAATCGCCACCGAGATTAGCAAGAGACACGCTATCCACTTGTGAAACTGGGTAGTCAGCATATCTTTTATAAAATCCCTCCACAGTGATCCGCGTAGTTGGTGTAATCAGCCACTCAATACCCGCTACGTAATGATCACTTTGTATGTACTTCACATCCTGATTAATCAGCGCACCAGCATTATTTTCAAAGCCTAGTATGGTGTAAGGAGGAATCTTGTAATATCGACCGATAGAAGCACTCGCGCTCCACTTACCAGCTTTATCCAACTGATACGAAAGCGCTCCTCGCGGACTAAACGTGCGATAGATTTCATTACCTGTATTCATGAAGGTGTTTCCATCCAACCTTACACCTAAGGAGACATCCAATCGATCATTTAAGTAACTCCTTGAGGCCTGACCATGGATGCCATACCTCCAGAAATTCAACCCATTGTCATAGCTAAATCCATTCGCCACATCGAGGGTCGTATTACTATAATTAGCATTTTGGATCACGCCCCCAGCCGAGACTGTCCACTGATCCAAAAATCGTGTGTAGTTATAGCGCAGCTTCGTTTCTTGCTCTCGCGAATTGTTATCGAAAATCAGTCCTGTTTGATTCACATTGTCACTATACTGCTTAAAATTATTATTCAGGATATTGGTACTCAAAGCAGTCGTCATATAACCCGGTGTGTTTTTGAATCTTCGCTTCCAGCTCAACCCAGAAGAAGTCGTCCATTGCCTGATAATCGGAATTTGATCGAGAATAGCTTGTTGTTCTTCATCGTAATCATCTGGTTCGTTTACACTAAAGTCATCAATAGAACCAACTCCCGTAAAAGTGAGGTCATTGTAGTCATCTATTTTGTGCGTGATCTTGTACTGGTAATCCCAATAGTCTGGCAGGAAAGGCAGTCCGATGGCTTTGAACAAAAGCTGTAGATAAGATCTCCTTGCGGAAATAATAAAAGAAGTTTTGCTGTCCTCCTCGCCCCCTTTGAAAAGTGGTCCTTCCAGTGTCAAAGCTGCTTCGCTACTACTCACACGAATGTTGGATTGAAAATTTCTGTTATTACCGTTTCGCTGATCAAACTGCAAAACCCCTGAGAGCACATTGTCATATTGTGCTCCGAAAGAGCTGGTGGACAGATTGACACCCTCGAAGAAAGAAACATTGAGCAATCCCACTGGCCCACCAGCGCTTCCTTGTGTAGCAAAGTGATTGATATTAGGAATCTCTATTCCATCCAAGTAATAGACATTTTCATTCGGGGCACCTCCTCGGATGATCACATCATTTCTAAAACCCCCTACAGAACCAGACACACCCGGTAGCGACTGTACCACTTTAGCAATATCGTTGTTACCACCCGGATAGGTGGCTATTTCTTCTCTACTGAGTCTTTGTATGGAAAGTGGCGTTTCCTCCAGTTTCTCAAATGGATTGGCCGTGACTACTACTCCTTCAAGTTCTGTGGTTGATTCTTCTAAGCTCACGTTGAGGTCTGGACTTCCCCCAGATCGAATGACGACATTGTATTTTATAGTCGGCTTGTAGCCCACATAGTTGATTTGAACGGAGTAGCTTTTTGGCTCTATGTCTTTAATCAGATAAAACCCATCTAAATCGGTCACAGCGCCGAGTGTAGTGCCTTCCAAAAGAACCGTAACTCCAATTAACGACTCCCCGGTTTTTGTATCGGTGATGGTTCCAGCAAGCGAACCCGTCTTATCTGGTTGGGCAATAATACTTGTTGAGAAAAATATGGAAAGGATAAAAAATGCCTTCTTCATGATCAGTCAAATAATACTTCTCATTCAAAACCAGCAAGGATGTCCTTTGTTTGAAAGTCATAAAAAAGAGTTGGTCTATAAAAAAACGATTAGATAAAATTCAGCCAATTTGGCTTAAACGGTTTTTTATTAAGCTCTTAGATTCTTTGGTCACCTGAGCAATTTCTGCATATTTGGGCCATTCGGATACGATATTTCGTACCATGGCTATCTTTTCCTTGATATCCTTCACTTGGAATTTTTCTCCAAGTTTCATTAAATCTTTGCTGCTTGGATTTCTACCTTCTCCCATTACCATAGAGGAATGCTCACCACCTGGGCCGTATGAAAAAGTGATATCATAAGCAGGAGCAAAACGCCAATTACCCTGAGCATCCATTAGAAAAGAAAAATTCTTACTATGGTCATCTCTATTGTGCGCATAAACATTAAAAATTGCCAATCGAAATACCCTTTCCACTTCCTTCACATCTCGTGTGAGCATCATTGTACAGCGCATGATATTTTCATAATCGAGACTAGGAATTCTATGGTCGGCATGTAGCATGCCTGCCACTGAGTGCATATGGATTTTTTGATTGAGAACCCTATCAAATCTTCTGACTCCAAAAAAAGCCTTTTTGCCCTGCTCTTCAAATAACTTAGTTGGAGGCACTTCTACACCGGCAGCCTCAGCCATCAATGAATAGGCATATTCAATCCTAGCAATATCAGGCTGGTCTAAGACAGATGCAAATTTTATCATCCAAGGCTCATATCCACCTGGTAGATCTTTTATGCCATGAATAATCTCGTTATTTTCATGACTGAAACCTACTAAAATCTTAGGTCTAGCTCCCGCAGAACTACCGCCAAGCGCCATTAGCTTTTCTATTACTTGAGAAGGTTCACCCTTGATTACCTTACTTATTTCATCTTCAATAGCTAATAGGTTGAGTTTATCTTTTGAAACTCCACCTATAGAGTAATCGGGTTTATACTCCAAGGCTCCCATCGCTTCACTTCCTACATGAGCCAGCCTATCCAATGGCGTAAGACTTTGATGAGAAACACCCCTGCCTTGCACTGCCCTATCCAGCAAAAGACGTCCCCAACCATCAGGAAGAGAATCATTGAACACTCCAAAAAGCCCTTCAAACATCCGATCACTGCAAACTTGAACGCCCGATTTCAGCGGAAGCTTAAATGGGGACAATTCAATCCCTCTGCTTAAAAAATCTATATCATACTCGAAATAAATTTGCCCTCTGACCTGAGCCAGCCGACCAACGGAGACTTGAGTATCTCCCAGCCACACAGAAACGTTTAATATTTCAACAGGCTTGAGTATCACGTATTTTTCTTTAAGATTTCATCAAGCGATGATGCACTTAATTTTGGGAGGAGAAGTTGATCGAATTCGGATAATCCATCCATGACCATCGCTAATTTCAATAAGGACTCTAATGCAATCTTACCTGTCCTTTCAAATCGCTTCACACTCCCAAAAGAAACACCAGACTTAGTAGCTAAGTCTTCTTGGGAAAGTTTCAGATCCTTACGTCTCTGACGAGCCCTTTGAGCTATCCCATGTTGTATTTCTGAAGGTATTTTAAAATTCATAATAGCTAATATATTATACTAATTTAACTATTAACGACCTATATAGCTAATATATTATCCAATTAAAATCAATTACCACACATGATAAACGATAAAATTATTACGCTTCATGTATAAATTAATCACTACAACTAAAGCAATCAGCCCCTTTAAAAAATGAAGCCCCGTTGATCCAAACGGGGCCTCTGTGATGGGTATCTAACCAAAAGGTTATACTTATCAGTAACCCATCAGTACTTTATAAATCGTTGAGCGACCAATCGTACTCGTAAGAACTTATCTTCATTTCGCTTCCTATTTTCTGGTCGCGATATTTATTGATGAACGTTGCAGCATCGCCAAAATCTTTAGCGTACCAACTGAATAACTGCGATAATTCTGCCTTCTTACCCTCAACCCGTATAAACCAATCTAAGTTCAGTACGGCTTTGGTTCTGGTTGTCAGTTGATCTTCAAGTTGCTCTGGTTGATAGCTGTAGCTCGCTAAAGGCGGACAACCCTTGGCCGCACACACCAACACAAAATGCAATCGTGGATCTGGAAATCTTCGGTAGAGTAAGTCCTTTTCCAATTCGTCAAGCGTCATCTCCTTTCCCATCACAGTATGCTTGATCCCATTAAAAAAGCCTTCTACTTTGAGTGGACCATAAATTGGGATAACGCTTACCACTTGCTCGATCACCAAAATATTATAGGCATTGATATAAAATGCCTTTTCAAAATCTGCGGTGACACGCCTATTACTAAGATCGTAGTTGGCAATTTCCTGCACTAATTCATTAAGGGATCTTGGCTCGGCTTTGATTGCTTTATAATCCACTCTGCCTTCTCTGACATATTTGGAAAAGAAGTCGTCCGCTTTATCGAAGATTGACTGAGCGTCAAGGTTTAGAAAAGTGATAAATAGAAGGAATAAAAAAAGGTATTTCATAAGCTGCTTATTTATTCGAACTTGTCTTGATAGAGTGATAAGTTGACGAGGAAAGATTTTACTAACTTTCATCGTCCTTCTTTTTCAGACTATTCTTAATTACGCGTTAGTGATTTTATTGTTTTTTAATTGTCAAATCATTGACATTAGTAATCAGTAGGCAACTATCGTACCTTAAAAATCATACATTACTCTTTAGATTAACTGTTCATACTTTCCCTTATGGAGCATATAGTAATCATTGGAAATGGAATTGCGGGCATCACTGCAGCCCGCCACATTCGTAAACTGAGCTATTATAAAATCACTGTAATTAGTGGTGAAACGGAGCACTTTTTCAGCCGAACAGCTCTGATGTATATCTACATGGGCCATATGAAGTATGAAAATACCAAGCCCTATGAAGATTGGTTTTGGTCAAAAAACAAAATAGAGCTAAAGAAGGCGTGGATTACTTCATTTGATTTTGATCAAAAAATATTGACTTCAGCAACTGGCGAAAAGATTACTTATGATAAACTGATATTGGCTACTGGAAGCCAGTCCAATCAATTTGGGTGGCCGGGTCAGGATCTCAAGGGCGTGCAAAGTCTCTACAGCTATCAAGACTTAGAACTAATGGAAGAAAACACCAAAAGCGTAAAAAATGCTATAATAGTTGGTGGAGGATTGATAGGTGTGGAGATGGCGGAGATGTTACACTCCAGAAATATTAAGGTTACTTATCTCATCCGAGAAAAATATTTCTGGGGCAACATGCTACCTGAGGAAGAAGGCAGGTTAATTGAAGCACATCTTGCGGAAAATCACATGGATCTCAGACCAGAGACTGAATTGGACAGCATCATTAATGATGGCAATGGCAAAGTAAAAGCTGTAAAAACGAAATCTGGAGAAATTATTCCTTGCGAATTTGTGGGTCTAACTGTAGGTGTGAGCCCCAACATCAAAGCATTTAAAGAAACATCGCTAGAAATGGATCGAGGAATATTGGTGGATGAAACACTTCAGACAAACATTCCAAATGTCTTTGCCATCGGTGATTGTGCTCAGCTAAGAAAACCACCAGAGCATCGAAGAGCCATCGAAGCAGTTTGGTATGTTGGACGCATGATGGGAGAAACCGTCGCTCATTCTGTAACTGGCAACCCCACTCCTTACAGTCCTGGTATTTGGTTCAATTCTGCCAAGTTCTTTGATATAGAATATCAAAACTATGGCGTGGTGCTACCCACTTGTCCAGCGGATTGCGGCAGCTTCTATTGGCAGTGTGAAGACAACAGGAAATGTATCAAGATCATCTACAAAAAAGATAGTATGATCGTGAAAGGTGTCAATATTTTCGGTATCAGAAATCGACATGAAGTCTGGGACAAATGGCTCAATGAAAAGAAAACCTTGGGTGAAGTGATCGCAAAACTACCCGAGGCTAATTTTGATCCTGAGTTTTTCACCCATTGGGAAGGTGAGATTCAAAAACAATACAACGAACAATTCCCAAATTCACCTGTCAACATTCGTAAAAAAGGATTTTTAGAAAAGCTCCTGAACTAAAAATTAAAGACCTCTAAAATGAAAATCATCAGACAACTAGGACTCATTATTTTTCTATTCTCGCTAGGGCTGTTTCTATCCTTGTTTTTCGCATCTACCTACCAGCTAGATGAAGCCACTTTCACTCAAGTGGTAAAATCAGAACATCAAGAAACGCTGCGCCCTGCTTTTACAAAAATCCTTGAAAAAGAATACAACCTAAGTATCCCTTTTGTAAATGATGTAAATGCGGCAATAGATGCGGTCAATGCTGAAATGCGAGCACAACAGCTCTGGAACAAGGTGATCTATGACAATTACACCTCTTCACTGACGCGAGCAGCTACTCAGGGGTCACTTGTCGAGCAGACTGGACTTTATTTTTTCTTGGTTTTCATTCTTGGGTCCATAGGTGCTATGATGTATCTGCTACCACAAGCAAAACTTACTGGCACAGCAGGAATCAAAAACAATGGCATTTTTCACAATGCCCTCAACAACAAAGGTTGGCTTGGTGTTTTGATAGGCTCACTGCTGATCTCCTTCTACATAGCGCTCTATTTCTATGATGCTTATATTATGAATTGGATCATCCTTGTGGATCCAATTCAAAAACTCATCAATCCTGGAGCGACATCCAGTCAGTGGTTTTTATACGGTTTTCTTTATTGCTTCGCCGTGGTGGTGATGGGCATCAGGATGATCGTCAAATACCGCCACAGCAAGTATCAGATCATTCGCACCATCTCCGTGATGTTCTTCCAAGTTGCCTTTGCTTTCCTCATTCCAGAAATATTGGTGCGACTGAATCAGCCGTACTTTGACTTCAAAAACATGTGGCCGCTCGATTATGACTTCTTCGATGCATGGCACATCAATATGTTGACCACTTCGGGAGGACTAGGGATTTTCATGTTTGCTTGGGGTATCACGCTTTTCGTAATTGGCGTGCCTGTATTTGTTTTCTTCTTTGGGAAAAGATGGTACTGCTCTTGGGTGTGTGGCTGTGGAGGATTAGCTGAGACTGCCGGAGACCCTTTTCGTCAACTTTCTGATAAGTCGCTCAAAGCTTGGCAAATAGAGCGCTGGTTAATTCATGCCGTACTTGTCCTTGCTGTAATTATGACTGGTGCTGTGCTTTACAATTTCATATCTGGAACAAACACCATTTTCGGGATCGACACATACACCTATCTCCGCAAGCCTTATGGATTCGCGATTGGCTCGATCTTCTCTGGAGTAGTTGGTACAGGGTTTTACCCAATCATGGGCAATAGAGTTTGGTGTCGATTTGGGTGCCCATTGGCGGCATATCTTGGTTTTGTTCAGCGTTTCAAATCTAAGTTTCGTATCACCACTAATGGTGGACAATGTATCTCCTGTGGTAATTGTTCCACTTATTGCGAAATGGGAATAGACGTGCGCGCTTACGCACAAAAAGGCCAAAACATCATTCGTTCTTCATGTGTCGGATGTGGAGTGTGCTCGTCAGTGTGCCCACGAGGCGTATTGAATCTTGAAAATCGTGATGAAGATGGCCGATTCAATACACCGCTCCTAATTGGGAATAATAGTATCACTTTAGAAAAGTAATCTCTCCTCCAACGATTCACCCAAATAAAGCGTCTTAGGTGCATGAGAAAATTGAATGTTTTGCTTCCGCTATTTTTAGTGATGATTGGCCTGATAGCATGTGAAGAAACAAGTCCACAAGCATTTTCTGAAGGCCTGCAAGTTCGCGTGGGTCGCAAATGTGGCTGGTGCTATGGTCAGAAAGAACTGACCATCAGCAGCGCTGTTTCCTCGTACTACTATGACTATGCCTGCAGTGATTCGTTGGATGTTTCAGAACACTTCTTCACCACACCGACTAAGCAGTGGTCCGCTATAAATGAGTATCTAAGTCAAGGGGACTTTCAAAGCCTAGAGCTAAATTCATGTGCTGTTTGTGCAGATGGTTGTGACTACTGGATCAAAGTGATCGACGTAGATTTCGAACATCAAATCACATTTGTGAATACTGAAAACATTGAAGATTCCTCAATAAAAGAAATGGCCGATGAGCTAATCGAAGCGTTGAACGCGTTTGAAGAAGCAGATTAGTATAAGGTTTCAATTCATATTTCGTTAGCAATAGAATCTATAGTTTTGAAGCATGATGAAATCACTCCTTTTCCTCCTAGCACTCCCTTTCTCGCAACAGCAAAGTCCTGCCGAAAAATACATCGATGCTGGCTATGAAAAATATGACCAAGAAGATTACAAAGGGGCAATCCTAGATTTCAACAAGGCTGAATCTTACGATAAAACCAATCCTGAAATATTCTATCTAAGAGGAGCTTGCAAATCACTTTTGGGAGAAAAACGTGAAGCTATGTCTGACTTTCAAAAAGCCACTTCACTCAATCCAGAATATGCGGAAGCTTATTATGAAATGGGTTACATCTACCTAACAGACCAAAACGCAAAAGAAGCAATAAAAGCCTTTGACAACACAATCAAATACATGCCTGAGTTTGCGGAAGCCTATGTGAGTCGTGGCACTGCCAAGTGCATGTTGGAAGACAAAGCAGGCGCGAATGCTGATTGGGATAAAGCTAAAGACCTTGGTATAGCCTATAGTGATTACATGGTTTGTGAGTGATTATTTGGGATTTGGGATTTGGGATTTGGGATTTGGGATTTGGGATCGAACGACTTATTTTAATCATGGTTCCCTAAAGCGGTAACTTCATATAACTATTTCCACCTAATTCATTGCTGAGGCTCAAAAGAGCATCGTTCAATCAGATTCAATAATCCTCTTCGCAGCAGCCAATAAATTCTTCTCAGTGAATAATGCACTTCCATCATTATGACCATCTACTTGGATCGTTTTCAAACCCATTTTCAGCGCTGGGATGATGTCTCGTTTGTTATCCCCTATCATCCAAGAGTTATCGATATCAATATCGAATTTGGCGACAGCCCGCTCAAACATCAAGGTATTGGGTTTTCGCATCAAGGATTCTGAAAGTGTCTCATGCCCGCCAGCGAAGTAGATATGATCTATCTGGTGATCTAGCTCCTGCTGCATGTATTCATGACATTCATTCATCTGCTCTACAGTATAAACGCCTTTTGCTAAACCAGATTGATTGGTAACTATCACAAGTAAAAAGCCTGCCTCCTTTAGTAAAGTAAGGCCTTCTATCACCCCTTCGAGTATAATAAATCGATCAAGCGAATAGGCATAATCGACAAAATCCTTATTGATCACTCCATCTCTATCCAAAAAAACACATTTGTTCATGAGCGCGTCCATTTGATTCACTTCTGTAAAACTATGGCAGTAGCTGTGCATAGGTCGAGATTTTTTCGTAAAATAGAGTAATGATTGACTTCCAGAAAAAAAAGCAGCTCAGCATACTGGTCCAAATAGCTAAAGTGGATGAAGATTTCGCCGAACAAGAGAAATTAGCCATTCGAAAGATTGGCGAACGTTATGGTGCTACTCAGGCAGACATGGATGAGCTTTTTAGCAATTCAGATATTGCAGAAAGTCTAAATCCCATGAGCGTAATGGACAAAATGGATTTTATGATGGATTGTATCCTAGTCATCGTTGCAGATGATGTCGTGACCAATTCTGAGGAGTATTTTGCTTATCAAATGGCCAGCAATTTAGCTTTTGCTCCAGAAGTCGTCCCGTATCTAATAGCTAACAAAGATGTAAGTCGCGAAGAGATGCGTGAATTGATGATGGGTTATTTGACTTGATCTATAAAGCTAAAACTCGCGAATAAAGGAAAAAGACTTTTTATTTCGAGTATTCCCTCTTGAGCTCTTCACCCAGCTGATACACCGCCATGGCATAAAGTGGACTGTGATTGTAGCGCGTGATCACATAAAAATTCTCAAAGCCAAACCAATATTCTAAGCTTTCATTTTCCTTAGTCAACCCAATTACTGAGGCTTTTAAAGAAGGGGCAATATTACCGGAAGGGATGTAGCCCAATTCGCTCCATTCGGCCAATGATTTAGATGGCTTTAGTGAACTAGATTCTGGATTAGATGTTGCGATAGAATCTATCGGTAGGGTGATAATACCATTTCGAACCCATCTATGAGACTTCAGATAATTCGCAACACTTGCAATGGCATCATTGACCTCCATCAAGTTGCGTGAGCCGTCTACTTCATAGCTTTTGGCATAAGCTAAATAACTACTCGGCATAAATTGTGCATAGCCAATGGCGCCTGCATAGGAGCCTTTCAAACTATAGATGTCTAAATTTTCCTTTTCGGCTAGCTCAAAAAACTTCTCCAACTCTGACGAGAAAAAATTAGACCGCTTTGGGTAACCAAAAGCAAGGGTATATAAAGCATCGAGCACACGATAGGAACCTATTCGCTGACCAAAAAAAGTTTCTACTCCCAAAATTCCTACTATGATTTCAATTGGTACGCCAGTCTCAAAACTCACTTCATTTAGTACTGGCTCATTATCTTGCCAGAATTGTACGCCTACTGCAATCCGATCCTCTTTAATGAATATACGTCGGTAACGCTCCCAAGTCATGGTACCTTCCGCCGGACTATCCATCTTATCAATGATCGACTGCTGAAACTTGGCGTTATTGAGTATAGTAGATATTTGTGCCTCAGACATCTCAGTATTGGCTGCTACTCGCTTTGTGAATGCAGCTACTAAATCTGGATCAGCTTGTGCGTTGGCATAGATAAAAAATCCCATTGCGAGTATAAAAGCGAGCAAAGGGCGAATGAATATCAAAATGGTCTTATTCATGTGGGCGAAGTTCCATGGTTTTGCGACGAAATAAAAGTCACAAATCGCAAAGAGGCCATTTTCATGCCGAAAATGACCTCTCTCGTTTTTAAATGTTGAATGAATAGAACCTTACGAATCCACTCGATTTTGAACAGAATCCGGGAAGTAGCGATTGCTCAGCTCCACCATCTCATCTCCCTTCACAAACATATCAATCGTGATCTGCTCTGTATGTGATAGTCCACAAGCACCGAGCAATTCAAGAACCGCATGAATGGTATTGTGATGAAAATTGTAAACACGCTCTGACTTGTCCGTGACTACTAAGCCCTTTTGGAGCATTTTATCTTGCGTTGCTACCCCTGTCGGGCAGTCGTTGCTATTGCAGCGCAGCGCCTGAATACATCCTAGGGAAAACATAAAAGCACGTGCTGAATTACAGATATCGGCACCAAGCGCACGCATTCTAAGTATGGAGAAAGCTGTCAATACTTTGCCACTTGCAATGACTCTGACCTCCTCACGTAAGCCGTATTTTTTGAGCGTAGCATCTACAAATATCAATGCAGGCTCTAAAGGCAGACCTACCGAATCCGAAAATTCGAGAGGTGCAGCACCAGTACCTCCTTCTGCGCCATCTACGGTGATGAAATCTGGCCAAGTTTTCAGCTCTACCATCTTCTGGACTAGCTCAATAAATTCTTCTGTCCTCCCAATACAAAGCTTGAAACCGACAGGTTTACCACCTGAGAGCTGACGCAACTTCTCTATGAAATTGATAAGATCTGTTGCATTTTTAACATGACGATGACCGGGAGGTGAAAGCACAGTGGTTCCTGCTTCTATCCCACGTATCGCAGCAATCTCTGGTGTATTCTTGATTCCAGGCAATACTCCACCATGACCCGGCTTAGCACCTTGAGAGATTTTCAATTCGATCATTTTCACTTGATCCAATGCGGCCTTTTCCTTGAATTTATCAGGATCAAAATCACCATTCTGTGCCCTGCAACCAAAATATCCGGTACCTATCTGCCACACCAAATCAGCTCCACCTTCGATATGATAACTGGAAATAGCTCCTTCGCCTGTATTGTGATAAAAGTTTCCCTTTTTCGCACCTGAACTCAAGGCATGCACAGCGTTTTTGCTCAAGGCACCAAAGCTCATCGCTGAAATATTAAGAATTGAAGCACTGTAGGTTTTCCCGCATTTGCTTGAGCCAATAGTCACTCGAGGAAATTCGGTAACTGGATCAGTCGGATAGATAGAATGGCGTATGGCTTCATAATCATTGTGCATGATGTCCAGCTGAGTCCCAAAAGGATGGGTGTCGTTCACATTTTTTGCACGTCGATATACCAATGCTCGATGGTTGCGACTGAATGGTCTGCCATCTGTACTTCTTTCTATAAAATACTGCTGTATCTCAGGAGAGATTGACTCAAAAAGGTATCTGAAATACCCAAGTAAAGGAAAATTGCGTAGGATTGCATGACTTTTTTGGAAGCGATTGGAAAACCCAATCAGCGCAAGAGGAACGGCAATAATATATGCCCAAAGCCAGTCAGGATAGAAATATCCAGCCACGCCAATGAGCAAAAGAATAACAGGGGTAAGCAGATAAAAGGTATGTCGCATATTGAGGTTAAGTTAAGCTTACTCAATTTACGAATCTGTTCGTCTTTGTCAATCAGTAGAGAATGAAAATTTATGCGGTTGCAGGTGCCTAAAAAATCAGAGGGCAGCACGAACGGCTTCCACATTTTTCTTACTGTTGCCGATGAAGATTTCACCATCAATCACAAAAATTGGTCTTTTCAGAAAGGTGTATTCTTCAAGAATGTACTTTTTGTAATCCTCCTCAGTTAATGTCATATCATTGAGGCCCATGCTGCGGTACTTCATTGCTACTCTCGAAAAGAGAGCTTCATATGAACCAGCAAGTGATTTCATTTCACCAATCTGCTCTTCGGTGATGGGCTCTTTTTTGATGTCTTGAAAAACAAACTCATCTCCTATTCCCAAATCTTTGATGATTCGGCTGCAAGTGGAACAAGTGGACAGATAGTATATTTTTTTCATTATAAATTATTCGACTTTCACAAATCAACTTCTATTTGAAAACTTTCATTATTCATTTTCAATTCTCCATTACCAATTTAAGTACGCCTTTCCCTTCTACACCCAAGTAAATAAATCCGTCAGGGCCTTGTCTGATGCTTCTTACTCTTCCAAGATCTTCTAGGTATTTTTCTTCTTTCACTATTTTACCCTTCTCCACATCGCAACGATGGAGATAGCCAAACTTCAATGAGCCCACTAGAAGGTCTCCTTTCAATGCGCCATACTTATTGGACGAAACGAACTCCATGCCACTTGGGGCTATAGAAGGCACCCAATAAATCTCAGGCTGCTCCATACCTTCCTTTTCAGTAATGTCAGTGAACTTCGTATCGTTATAGTTTATGCCATAGCTTATCACTGGCCATCCATAGTTTTTCTTTGGTCTGATAATATTGATCTCATCCCCACCCTGAGGGCCATGCTCGTGTTCCCATATTTCACCAGTAAAGGGATTGCATACCAAACCTTGTGGATTCCTGTGACCATAAGAATAGATAGTCTGCATAGCAATTGGGTTTCCAACAAATGGATTGTCAGAAGGCACACTGCCATCATCATTCATCCTATGGATTTTGCCGCAGTGATTGTTGAGCCTTTGTGGGTTTTCATCCCTGTTCCCCCGATCTCCTACTGAGACATACATTTTTCCTTCTTGATCAAAAACGATCCGAGAACCGAAATGATGTTTCTTCTCTGACGCAGGCTCAGCTCGAAAAATTTCTGTCCCCTCAACGAATTGATTTCCTGATATTCTACCTCTTATCACAGCTGTGGTGATGAGATTATCTACAGGTTTGGAGTAAGACAAATAGATAAATCCATTTTTTGAATGCTCTGGATGAACCTTTACATCCAGGAGGCCACCTTGTCCTTCGGCTACTACCTCAGGAGTACCTTGTATTTTCGTCAGCTTACCATTCCATTGATAGAGACTCCCTTCCCTATCTGTAATCAGCATTTCGCCTGACGAGAGCCAATCAATCCCCCAAGGCACTTCTACTCCTGTGACCACAGTTTCCGTCTTGAAGCTGAATTCATTTTGCGAAAAGGCGAGCAGTGCACAAGCCAAAAAAACAAAAGAGAAAGTATATCGAATCAATGTCATTAAAATGGAATTTGGTTTCAAACAAAGTTAGGCAATGATAAAAAATAGTAAGCGTTCATACACACTAAGTAACTTCTATAACAAACTACTAACAGAATTGTCTTTATTCGGACAGGCATTGGTTGCTCATTAGCATAAATTTGTCGCCTTAAGCACGCAATAATTGAATACAGATATTAGGGTGATCATACCCGCTTTCAACGAGCAAAATGCAGTGGGTTTGGTGGTAGAGGAGATTCCCAAAGAATGGGTAACTGAAATCATCGTGGTGGATAATGGCTCTCATGATGACACCTTTGAGCAGGCAAAAAGCAAAGGAGCCACAGCACTGAAAGAGTCTAAGCGTGGATATGGACAGGCATGCTTGAAAGGGATGGACCATATCGCACATTCTAATAAACTGCCAGATATTGTGGTTTTTCTTGATGGCGATCACTCGGACTATCCAGAGCAGCTACCGGATTTGGTAAGACCGATCATCGAAAATCGGGCAGACATGGTGATAGGCTCACGTGCTTTAGGTAAGAAAGAAAAAGGATCTATGACGCCACAACAGATCTTTGGAAATTGGTTGGCGACAAGTCTTATTAAACGTTTTTATGGTGTGAGCTATACAGACCTTGGCCCATTCCGAGCAATACGATACAGCAGCTTGATGGCTATAGATATGAAAGACACCAACTACGGATGGACTGTAGAGATGCAGCTAAAAGCTGCCAAATTGAATCTTAAAACAATGGAAGTGCCTGTGAATTATCGGCAGAGAATAGGTGTTTCCAAAGTGTCGGGTACAGTGAAGGGAACCATTATGGCAGGTTATAAAATCATTCTCACGATCTTCAAATACCTTTGATTAACAAATGGATTGGATCATTATCATAGCTTATTCCTTTGCCCTGCTGATCATCTGTATTTTCAGTTTTGAGCAACTACATCTCGCTATCACCTACAGGAAGCACATGGGCTCAGAAGTGGAAATACCTTTGATTAATTTCCCGAAAGTCACCGTGCAGCTCCCTGTATATAATGAGAAATATGTAATCGAGCGGCTTATCAATTCTATCTGCGAGCTTGACTACCCAAAAGACAAACTAGAGGTACAAGTACTGGATGACTCCACTGATGAGTCAGCTGTCTTGGCTGCAAAATGTGTGGACAAATGGAAATCACGTGGAATCAACATTCTCCACATTAGACGTCCTGACAGGACAGGCTTCAAGGCTGGCGCACTTCAATATGGAATGAAAAAAGCCTTGGGAGACTATATCGCTATTTTTGATGCTGATTTTCTTCCCAAAAAAGATTTCTTATTGAAAACCCTTCCAGCTTTCAAAGATGGGATCGGCATGGTGCAGACCAGATGGGGCCACATCAATCAAGATTACAGCATTCTCACTCGCATGCAAGCATTCGGACTCAATGCCCACTTCACAGTGGAGCAAAAAGGAAGAAATGCTTCCGGAAAATTCATGAACTTCAATGGCACGGCGGGTATTTGGGATAAGCGTTGTATTGTAGATGCGGGAGGTTGGGAGCATGATACCCTAACAGAAGACTTAGACCTTAGCTACCGAGCCCAACTTAAAGGTTGGAAGTTCGTCTATATGGAAGACGTCATCTCTCCAGCGGAACTACCTATGATTGTGACGGCCATAAAGTCTCAGCAATATCGTTGGAATAAAGGTGCTGCGGAAACAGCCCGCAAAAACTTCTGGAAAATAATCAAGTCAAAGCTTCGTCTAAAAGTGAAGATACACGCGCTTTTGCATCTCTTCAATAGTTCGGTTTTTCTTTTCTTGATGGTGGGATCGATACTTTCTGTGCCTCTCCTATTTGTCAAAGACTCTCGACCTGATTTGCGATTAGTTTTTGATGGAGCGAGTATTTTCATTTTGGGGTTCCTCGCGATGATGATCTTCTATTGGATTGCTTCTAAAGCCTCTCAAGAAAATTTTTCACCAAAGTATTATTTTACGCATTTCCCGGTTTTTCTCACATTCACCATGGGTTTGGCATTGCATAATGCCATAGCCGTGACGGAAGGTTACCTTGGCATAAAGACACCATTCATCCGTACACCCAAGTTTAATATTCAGCATAAAGGTGAAATATGGAGTGGTAATGCGTATCTGAAAAACTCATTCTCATGGATCACTATTTGTGAAGGGTTACTTGCAGTCTACTTTGCGTATGGCATAGTATCTGGGATTCAGCTCGGGGACTATGGGCTCATTCTCTTCCATTTGATGCTAGCGATTGGTTTTGGGAGTGTATTTGTAATGACAGTAAAACCAATACCTTCAAATGTTGCGGCAGGATAAGACGGCTGTCTTTTCCGCATATTTCATGCTAGTGGCTGGCATAAGTGCTATTGGTCTACTGATACCACGAGACAATGGGTGGATGTTGCTTTTTGCGTATTTCACTTCCTTCTTCGGTTATTTCTGGATTGTAAAGAAGGTCCCTGATTTCAGAGAATTGATAGTGGCTGGCGTTGCCCTTCGCGTCATCCTTTTCTTTGATCTACCACATTTGTCTGACGACTTGTTTCGCTTTATTTGGGATGCTAATCTTTTAAAAGTAGGGGTAAGCCCCTACGCATATTTACCCAACGAATTACTTTCGGAAAATATCTCGGGAATTACTCAATCCCTATTCGACCAACTCAATTCGCCTAATTACTATTCTGTTTATCCCCCTTTCAATCAACTCTTATTTTGGATCACTGGAGTGAGCGACAATTGGCTCTTTGCTGCCAACTCCCTTCGCAGTTTAATGTTAGTTGCAGATATTGGGAGTTTATTTCTAATTCGGTCGCTGACTCGCTCTAAATCAAATACCGAAACCATCCAAGCATTATTTTTCTTGAATCCACTATTCATTATTGAGGCAACGGGAAATCTTCATTTCGAAGGAATTGTTGTCTTTTTCCTACTACTTGGTATTTACTTCTGGAAAAAAAACAGTCTTTCAATGTCCAGCTTGGGCTTTGGTCTAGCGATGGCTACCAAACTTTTGCCTATCCTATTCTTACCGGCGCTACTCTTTAAAGGTTGGCTAAAGAAAGGCTTGACCATTTCTATCTTATCTTTTTCACTTTTCTGCATCACGTTATTGCCATTTTTAGCCAGTCAATTGACAATAGGCATGAGTGAAAGTGTCGGGCTTTACTTTCAAAACTTTGAATTCAACGCAAGCGTATATTTCCTCGTGCGGGCAGTTGGTTATTGGATCAAAGGCTACAATACCATCCAAACAATTGGTCCGGCATTATCGATCGTCAGCTTTATCTCTATCTTATCAATTGCTTTATTGGGAGCAAAGAAAAAATGGCCTTTGGAGAAAATCATGCTTTTCTCGCTTTCCTTATTTTTGCTTTTTGCAACGACAGTGCATCCTTGGTATATCCTTCCACTTATCGCTTTGGGCTTATTATCTGGCTTTTATTTTCCTATAGTTTGGTCGCTGTTCATCTTTGTTACTTATTTTGGATATCAAAAATCCGGATATGAACTTTCGCCAATATGGTTGGTTATGGAATACACTGCCGTCCTAGCCACCTTTTGGATTGAAAATCGTGAAAAAATTAATGAACCGTCTCTATAGTATAATAATTGTCTTTTTGGGATTCTCTTGGTGTACCGCCTGCGGTCAAAAGACTTTTGATGAGAAAATGCAAAGTCTTTATCAAAATACAGTGCCTCTGATCAAGTTTGACGAACTGAAAAAGATGAAAGATCAAGGGGAAGTCTATCTATTGGATACGCGAGCGCCCGAAGAATTTGCAGTAAGTCACCTTCCTGGTGCGGCATTGATCGATTATGACAACTTCAAAAAAACGGATGTCAAGGACATTCCGAAAGATGCAAAAGTGGTAGTTTATTGCTCGGTAGGCTATAGAAGTGAGCGCATTGGCGAGAAGCTCCAGAAGATGGGCTTTACTGATGTTTCAAATCTCTATGGTGGAATTTTTGACTGGAAAAATCAAGGCAACACGGTCATCAACACTGAGGACATGCCTACTGATAGTGTACATACTTACAATGAAAACTGGTCCCAGTGGCTATATAAAGGCATAAAAGTTTATGAATAAAAAAAGCGACTCTCTGCTTATCCTCTTTGTTAAAAATCTGATCCCCGGCCATGTAAAAACACGATTGGCAAAGGAAATTGGAATTGACGGAGCATTGGATGTCTACCAATATTTGGTAGAAGTAACTAATGAAATGGCCGAAGATGTCTATTCGGACAAAGCAATTTTCTACTCAGAGTATGTCGAGATAGAAGATATCTGGGATACTGAAACCTATATGATGCAGGCCCAACGCGGCATTGATCTCGGAGAGCGTATGCTCAACGCATTCGAGTGGGGTTTTGGGAAAGAATATAAAAAAATTGTGCTCATTGGCACTGATTGCTTCGATCTGAAAGTGACGCACATCGAGGAAGCTTTTGATGAATTGGATAGAAATAACTTGGTAGTGGGGCCAGCTAAAGATGGGGGCTACTACCTCATAGGTCTGAGTAAAAAAATGCCAGCTATTTTTCAAAACAAAAAATACAGCCATGACAAAGTGCTGAATGAACTTCTAATGGAAGTGGCCACCTCTGATGCATCTTTTCATTTGCTAGAGACGCTGCTGGACATAGACACTTTGCAAGATCTAAAAGACTCAAGCATAGAATTTGAATTTGTAGACCCTAGCGATG
>JBLIFO010000030.1:0-20834 GCA_047633875.1 Marinoscillum sp.
TTGAGCCATTCTTCCAGCTTAGGTGCTTCTGCTTCAAGAAACTCCGCTTTGGCAATACCACAAAAGGAAAAGCCAAGTTCCTTGGCGATTGATTTAATAATAGAGGTATGTTTTTCTGGCAAGCTCATTTTACTGTCAAAATAAGTCGGATAGCACTGAATCCTACTGCTATCATCAGAAAAAGTGCTGGAAATCCTCCGAGGACAGAAATGATTTTGATGCCTTCCATCCCTGAAAAGGAAATCATTACACAAGCTAAGATCCCGACAATGCTACCCCAAATTACCTTGAGCATGAGGGGGGATTCTGCTTGCTCCGCAGTGAGCCCCTTCGTACAAACACTACTCATAGCCGATGTATTGGAATCCGCAGCGGTCACATAAGATAGAAAGGTCAGAATTAGAAAAAGCACACCTACAATTTTAGTGGCAGGTAGCTTTTCTAAGATCCTGTAAATCACATTTTCGGGTCCTTGTTCATTAAGCACTTGAAACAAGGAACCTCCAGTCTCCCGATCAAAATAAAGCGCCGATCCACTGAAAATTCCCATCCAAAGGATACCGAATAATGAAGGGTAGATGAGGTTGAAACGAATGAAGGTTTGCACGGAATATCCTCTTCCAAGCCTGCCTAGAAACAAAGCAGTAATAGGCGCCCAAGCTAACCAATTAGCCCAGTTGAAAACGGTCCAGCTTTGAAACCAATTATCGTCAAAGGTGCCTGACCAATTAATGCTTCGTGGGAGGAAGTTTAAACCATAATCCATCAAGGAAATGCCTGATTGCTTTAGGATGAAATTGGTAGGCCCAGCTAGGAATACGAAAACTCCTAAGATGATAAATCCTTTGATATTGTAGTCAGAAAGCGTCCGAATCCCCCGCATCAATCCACTAGCAGCCGAAATGATAAACGTGAGGACTATAGTGATGGCAATTAATGCCATCAACAAGACGGAGGAAGGAACCTCAAACAATTGTTGAAAAGCTCCCATCAAAGTGAGTATGCCAGCACCCAAGGAGGCCGACATCCCAGCTACAAGCCCATAAAGACAGATAATATCGGCAAGATTGGAGACTTTTTGTGTGTGACTTTTCATCAATGGATACAGCATGCTACTCACCTCGAATGGTTGTTGTTGATTGTAAAACGCATAGGCAAATAGCAATGCTGCTAGTGTATAAATGGCATATGGACTGAAACTCCAATGCATGAAAATAGTAGCTAAAGAGAAGGTCAATGCAGCGTCACTTCCAGCAGTGATTCCGAGTGTTACGGGTGGGGCATTGAAATGAAACAAAGGCTCGGCCGTACCCCAAAACAAAATACCCGTGGCAATGGACGTGCAGAGTGTAATTGAAAACCACCTCCATTTGGTAAACAAAGGCTTACTCCCTTCACCTCCGATGATCACTTTGCCAAAAGGCATGAAATAAATGATCCCCAATAAGACCACAAAGCCCAAAACGCTCCAACTAAATAGCCAATCAAAGTTTTCGAGAATCCATGTATTTGCCGTTTTAGTTACAAGTAGAAACAGCTCGCTATCTATAAGGCTAAATAGCAGCGTCACGATTAACAAAATCACAGGAGGCCAAAACTTAATAGGATTTAAATCCTTCATAGCCTGCAAATCTAGCATTGTGGGAATGAATCAAATTAGCCAAATGGCTTAACCTGATTATTAGACCAAATACGGAGTGAAAAATTTACAAATTAGAATAACCTCCCCATCTCCTGAGGAGGGATCTTACCTAGATGCTGGAATGCTCTTTCGGTGGCTTGTCTACCACGCGAAGTTCTCTTGATGTAGCCTTCCATGATGAGAAATGGCTCATAGACCTCCTCAATCGTTTCGGCTTCTTCGCCACATGCTGTTGCGATGGTAGAAAGGCCCACCGGCCCACCTTTGAACTTCTCTATGATGGTGGCCAAAATGCGATTGTCCATCTCATCCAATCCATGATCATCCACATCAAGTGCTTTTAAAGCAATTTTAGCAATATCTAAAGTCACAGATCCGTTACCTTTTATCTGGGCGAAATCTCTCGTACGTCGGAGGAGGTTATTGGCAATCCTTGGGGTACCGCGACTTCTTCTGGCTATTTCATAAGCCGCCTCTTGGTCAATAGGAGTTTTGAGGATATCGGCTGAGCGTCCAACGATTGTAGTAAGGAGATTGGCATCATAATATTCCAGACGTGCATTGATACCAAAGCGCGAGCGTAAAGGAGAAGTAAGCAAACCTGAGCGTGTGGTTGCGCCAATGAGCGTGAAAGGTTCAAGACTGATTTGAACAGATCTCGCATTTGGACCACTGTCCAGCATGATGTCTATGCGATAATCTTCCATTGCAGAGTAGAGGTATTCTTCCACTACAGGATTGAGACGATGGATCTCATCTATGAAAAGCACATCATGTGGCTCAAGATTGGTCAGCAATCCTGCTAGCTCACTGGCTTTATCCAATACAGGCCCTGATGTGACTTTAATACCAGCACCAAGTTCATTTGCGATGATATACGATAATGTTGTTTTCCCAAGCCCTGGAGGTCCATGCAGCAACACATGATCCAATGGTTCTCCACGATGCTTGGCGGCTTCCACAAAGATTTTGAGATTTTCGACTACTTTGTACTGACCCGTAAAGTCATCGAATGATAAAGGCCTTAATGCCTTTTCAAATTCTTTTTCAGCAGGGTCCATCTGCTCATCATCACTTCTCAGGTAGTCTTCCCGCATGGGTTTCTTTGGTATCCGACAAAGATAATGTTTGTGAAGTTTAGTAGAGAGGTATCAATTAATATTGCTTAAAATTCAGAGAATGAATAGCAAATGGTTTTTTAGAGGTGTAATACTTGTGGTTGTTTTAGGCGCAGCATATAACCTTTATATAAGTCGGTCCCATCGCGAAATGCTTCATCTCACTGGCACCACAATGGGCAGCATTGTTTACAATGTGAAATACATAGGGGAAAGCCCAATCAAGCATCAGGAAGCCATTGATTCCATTTTGGTGGCTTTCAATCAATCGCTCTCCACATATATTCCTGCTTCAGAAATTTCTCAGTTGAACCAAACGGGTATTCTGAAGTATCCTTCTGGGATGTTTTTGGAAGTATTGGAGAAAAGCCAAATGGTCTTTGATCAATCAAAAAGAGCCTTTGACCCGACTGTTGGACCATTGGTGAATGCTTGGGGTTTTGGCCCAAATAAGATTTTATTCGTACCAGATAGTGCCAAGATTGATTCTTTGCTTTCGCAAACTGGTTTTTCTAAAGTCGTATTTAGCAATGAAGTAATACGCATAGATAGCGGAATGTATCTTGACTTCAGTGCGATTGCGAAAGGTTATGCTGTGGATTTGGTCGCACGATTTTTAAGCAGCCGAGGCTATTTGGATTATATGGTGGAGATAGGTGGTGAAGTAAGGGCTACAGGGCTTAATCAAGATGGTGATATTTGGAAGTTGGGTATAGAAGACCCGACTGTGGAGCAGAATCAACAGCAATTGTTGGCTATCGTTCAACTGAATGGTCTTTCCATGGCTACTTCCGGGAACTATCGTAATTATTATAAGGTTGGGGAGAGGATTATTGCTCATACAATAGATCCTCGGACTGGTCACAATACACAGCATAATTTGCTAAGTGCTTCGGTGTTTGCCAAAGATTGCATGACAGCTGATGCATTTGCGACAGCTTTTATGGTATTGGGATTAGAGAATTCCAAGCAATTGCTTGAAGATTCGGACATGGAGGCATTTTTAATTTTTTCTAAGGAAGATGGAAGCATTGCTTCCTATGTGACCGAAGGCATTCAGCCAATGGTGACTCTAAACAAAGCTGAATAAGGCATGCTGGTTATTTTTTCAATATTGGTGGTTTCAGCGTTGGTTGGCGGATTGTTATCCAACCTAATATCTCCTAAGGCTGCTTCTTTGCGTTATCCACTGATTTTTGCTGGATCTTTTCTCTTCTCGATTACCATCATTCACATTTTACCAGAGGTCTTTGCGCTTAGTGACAAACCCATGCAAATAGGAATGTATGTATTGGGTGGTTTTTTCTTCCAGCAGTTTCTAGAATACTTCACTTCGGGTATTGAGCATGGTCATGCGCACGTGCATGATCACATAAGTACGGGTTCGCGTTTGGGATTGCTTGTTGCACTTTTAATTCACTCCATACTTGAAGGTGCACTTTTGACGCACGATTCACCCTTTCATGCTCAGCACGAGTCTTATTCATTATTGGTAGGTATTGTCTTGCACAAAATCCCTGCAGCATTCGCTTTGATTACCACCCTGAAAACAGGCAACCGTATGAACCCGTCACTTTGGGTGATTCTTATCTTATTTAGTCTTTCTTCACCTTTAGGATTATTACTTAGCGAGTATATTCTTGATCTTTCTGGAGATCATTTGATCATTTTATTCGCTTTCGTTTCAGGTAGTTTCTTGCATATTTCCACCACCATCTTCGTAGAGTCTTCCCCGAATCATCATTTTGGATTGAAAAAATTTCTCATCAGCTTAACAGGAGCGGCTATCGCTATACTGACGGAATACTTTATGTAGACATACGTACATAAAGTGTGTAATTGCATGCCATAAGTTCAGATGTTGAAATCTTCCTCCGAAAAAATTTATAAATTTTCGTCTCATTGAAAATTTATAAATTATGCCGATGGACAAACATAGTAAGCAAAAATATTGGAGGAGAAATCTTCAATACCTTGCCATTCTTCTAACAATCTGGTTCATCGTATCCTTTGGGGCTGGAATTCTTTTCGTAGAAGAACTCAATGTGATCAAGATGGGCGGATTCAAACTAGGTTTTTGGTTTGCTCAGCAAGGATCGATCTACGTTTTCGTGATCCTCATTTTTGTTTACGTCTGGCTTATGAATAAGCTTGACAAGGAGTTTGACGTAGACGAGCAATAATCATGGAAGTACAAAGCTGGACATTTCTGCTAGTGGGGCTTTCTTTTGCCCTTTACATTGGCATAGCCATATGGTCTCGAGCCACATCAACAAATGATTTTTATGTAGCTGGTGGAGGCGTTTCTCCATTAGCAAATGGAATAGCAACTGCCGCAGATTGGATGTCTGCAGCTTCGTTTATATCCATGGCGGGGCTTATCTCCTTTATGGGATACGATGGCTCGGTTTACCTGATGGGCTGGACAGGGGGTTATGTGCTTTTGGCACTACTGCTGGCTCCTTATCTCAGAAAATTTGGCAAATTCACTGTGCCAGATTTTATCGGAGATCGCTATTATTCCAATGTCGCGAGGACCGTGGCGGTGATTTGTGCATTGATTGTTTCGTTCACTTATGTGGCAGGACAAATGCGCGGAGTGGGAGTTGTTTTCTCACGCTTTTTAGAAGTATCTGTGGATACTGGTGTCCTTATCGGAATGGCAATCGTCTTTTTCTATGCGGTACTTGGTGGTATGAAAGGTGTCACTTACACTCAGGTAGCTCAATATTGCGTCTTGATTTTTGCTTTCATGGTTCCGGCCATTTTCATTTCGCTACAACTTACAGACAATATCATCCCTCAATTTGGTTTTGGAGGCAAGGTGTCCGATGGGACCTACTTATTAGACAAGCTGGATGGTTTGCACAAAGAGCTAGGTTTTGCGGAGTACACAAGCGGTAGTAAATCAATGATTGATGTAATGGCCATCACGTTTGCACTGATGGTAGGAACGGCAGGACTCCCTCATGTGATTGTTCGCTTTTTCACGGTTCCGAAAGTAAAAGATGCCCGTATATCTGCTGGATGGGCGCTGCTCTTCATTGCTATTCTTTATACTACAGCACCAGCTCTTTCAGCTTTTGCTCGTACCAATTTAATTGAGACGGTTTCCAATGTAGAATACAGCACTATGCCTGAGTGGTTTAAGAATTGGGAAAGTACAGGCTTGCTTCAGTTTGATGATAAGAATGGAGATGGCAAGATTCAATATGTAGGCGGTGCGGAAAATGAATTGATAATAGATCAAGACATCATCGTATTGGCCAATCCAGAGATTGCTAAGCTGCCTAATTGGGTAGTCGGTTTGGTAGCGGCTGGCGGATTAGCGGCAGCACTTTCTACAGCGGCGGGTCTGCTTTTGGTTATTTCATCAAGTATTTCTCATGACTTGATCAAGAAACAGATCAAACCCAACCTTTCTGATAAAGAAGAACTAATATGGGCCAGAGTTGGAGCATTTGCTGCAGTGTTGATAGCAGGTTATTTCGGAATTCACCCACCTGGCTTTGTAGCGGCAGTGGTCGCGTTGGCCTTTGGTTTGGCGGCAGCTTCATTTTTTCCTGCGATCATCTTGGGTATTTTTGACAAGAGAATGAATAAAGAGGGAGCTATCGCCGGAATGGTGGTGGGAATCCTGCTGATGATGTATTACATGATCAGATTTAAACTTGGTGGATTTGGTGGTGGTACGAAAGAAGAATGGTGGTTTGGGATTTCACCGGAAGGGTTTGGTACAGTGGCAATGCTTGTCAACTTCACCATTTCTTTCTCGATTTCAAGATTTTTCCCAGCCCCACCAACGGAGGTTCAGGAAATGACGGAAAGTATTCGCTTTCCGAGAGGAGCTGGAAAGGCGATTGAGCATTAAAATATTTATTTAGGAATTAAAAAATCAAATTCGGTATGAGTCAAAAGATTCAAACGCTAAGTGGTTATTTCCACGAATATCAAAAAAGTGTATTAGAGCCAGAGGCTTTCTGGGGACGTGTGGCAGATTCGTTTCATTGGAAAAAACCATGGGATGAAGTACTGCAGTGGAATTTTGATGAACCAAATATCAAATGGTTTGTCAACGGTAAACTCAATATCACAGAGAACATTCTAGACAGACATCTTTATACCAAAGGTGACGATCCTGCAATCATTTGGGAAGCTAACGAGCCTGGAGAATCTGGCGTTACTTTGTCATATCGCCAACTATATGAGCAAGTATGTCAGTTTTCCAATGCCTTGAAAAGTCAAGGAGTAAAGAAAGGAGATCGGGTGATTATCTATATGCCGATGGTTCCTGAGGCTGCTGTAGCCATGCTGGCTTGCGCACGGGTAGGAGCGGTCCACTCTATCGTATTTGCGGGCTTTTCTGCCAATTCCCTAGCGGACAGAATTGTCGACTGTAAGGCTAAAATGGTCTTGACCTCAGATGGTAACTATCGAGGAGCTAAGAGTATCCCAGTGAAAGCCGTAGTAGATGAAGCGATTTCCATGTCGGATACTGTGGAAAAGGTGATCGTTTTAAAACGAACAGACACTGAAGTGACCATGAAAAGTGGCCGTGATATTTGGTGGCATGATGTTATCGCTAAGGAATCCAAGGAATGCAAGGCTGAAATAATGGATGCCGAAGATATGCTTTTCATCCTGTATACCTCCGGATCTACAGGCAAGCCTAAAGGAGTAGTGCACACCTGCGGTGGATACATGGTCTATACCTACTATTCATTTATCAATGTTTTCCAATACACCCAAGGTGATGTTTACTGGTGTACGGCAGATGTAGGCTGGATTACTGGTCATTCGTATATCGTTTATGGCCCATTATTGGCGGGAGCTACTACTTTGATGTTTGAGGGAGTCCCGACCTATCCTCATGCTGGCCGCTTTTGGGAAATAATAGACAAGCATAAAGTCAATCAGTTTTATACTGCTCCAACGGCAATTCGCGCGCTTCAAGCCTATGGTTTGGAGCCAATCGAGCCATATTCTCTTGAATCACTGAAGGTTATAGGATCAGTTGGTGAGCCAATAAACGAGGAAGCATGGCATTGGTATCATGATCATATAGGCAAAGGAAGTTGTCCGCTCGTGGATACTTGGTGGCAAACGGAAACTGGTGGAATTATGATTTCCGCCATAGCTGGAGTCACTCCAAACAAACCTGCACATGCATCTTTGCCTCTGCCAGGCATCCAGCCAATCATTGTGGACGCAGAAGGAAATGAGTTGAAAGGCAACAATGTAGAAGGCAATCTGTGTATCAAATTTCCTTGGCCTTCCATGCTCAGGACCACCTACGGCGATCATGAGCGCTGTAAGCAAACGTATTTTTCTACCTATCCGGGTATGTATTTTACTGGTGATGGAGCGAAGCGTGACCATGATGGCTACCTAAGAATATTGGGTAGAGTGGATGATGTGATGAATGTTTCGGGTCACCGTATGGGAACCGCTGAGGTAGAAAATGCCATCAACGAGCACCCTAAGGTTATAGAATCGGCGGTAGTTGGCTACCCACACAATGTGAAGGGACAAGGCATCTACGCTTATGTCATCTGTGACATGGCGGGGCGTACAGAAGAGAATTTGAAAAATGAAATCCGTGAGACTGTCAGTAAAATAATTGGGCCAATTGCTAAACCAGATAAGGTGCAAATAGTGCCGGGCTTACCCAAGACAAGATCTGGAAAGATCATGCGTAGAATCTTAAGGAAGATAGCCTCTGGGGAATCCGATCAACTAGGTGATACTTCTACTTTGCTCAACCCTGACGTGGTGGAAGCAATCGTTGAAGGAGCTAAATCTATGTGATGGAATATGAGCAGTTCGGTGATTCAGGGATAATTGTTTCCAAACTAGGGCTGGGGTTAGCGGCCTTGGGTCGTCCTGGCTATATCAATCTTGGCCATGGTGATGATCTCGGTCACAACTACGACGAAAAGGCAATGGAAGCCAAGACTCATGCTGTGCTTGATAAAGCAATTGACTTGGGGATTACTTACTTAGATGCAGCACAATCTTATGGGAAAGCAGAGTCTTTCCTGTCCTCATGGCTCAAAGGCCAAAGTAACCAAGATTTGATCGTGGGTTCGAAGTGGGGCTACTATTACACAGCGGACTGGTCGGTGAATGCTGAAAAGCATGAGATCAAAGAACATTCTCTCGAAAGGCTAAACCTACAATGGCCCGAAAGTAAATCACGACTTGATCCTTATTTGAGGATCTATCAGATACACTCAGCAACTTTTGAGAGTGGGGTGCTTGACAATAATCAAGTGCTTGAAAGATTATCTGAGATCAAGTCACAGGGATATATTATAGGCTTGAGCTTGAGCGGTGTACAGCAGGCTGAAGTAATTAAACGATCACTTGAGATTGTTGTGGATGGGCAGCAATTGTTCGGGTCAGTTCAAGCCACTTTCAATTGTTTGGAGACGTCAGCGGCTGACGCTCTGCAGCAAGCGCATGACATGGGATTAGGGGTGATTGTAAAAGAAGGTGTCGCAAATGGGCGTTTAACATCAAGAAATCATCAAGCCGATTATTTTAAGGTTTTGGATCGTATCGCCAAAGATCATGAAGTAGGTATTGATGCACTTGCTTTGGCATTCGTTCTGGAGAAGCCTTTTGTCAACATCGTCTTGAGTGGTGCCGCTCTAACTTCTCACCTTATATCCAATGCAAATGCACTGAGCGTCGACTTGTCAAAAAAGGAGAGAGATGTGCTGAATGTAGTTAAAACATCTCCTGAGCTCTATTGGAAGGAGCGAAGTGGATTGAGTTGGAATTGAATGAAATAAAAAAAAAGGCTCATTTCTCACGAAATGAGCCTTTCAGTACTGGATAAATTTATCTCAACTTCCACACATCTCGCATCCTTCCGGATCATCGAGGGAGCACTGGATAGCTGCTTGACTTTGTGCTTGCTCTGCTACTGCAGGATTTGCTACTTTTTGAGCTTCTGGTTTTGCTTCGGTTTCTTTTGTCACCGTAAACTTGATAGCGTCAGTTGCAGCTTTAGTTCTCAAGTAATACATACCCGTTTTTAGACCTTTTTTCCAAGCATGGAAATGCATAGAAGTCATCTTACCAAAGTTTGCATCTGTCAAGTGGATATTGAGACTTTGACTCTGGCAGATATAGGCACCTCTGTCAGCAGACATGTCGATGATTGATTTCTGTGAAATCTCCCATACAGTTTTGTATCGCTCTCTGATATCCTCAGGAAGCTCAGTGATGTTTTGTACAGAACCATTTTCAGCCATGATGCGATTTTTCATACGCTCATCCCACATTCCAAGCCTGATTAAATCTGTCATCAAATGTTTGTTGACAATGATAAACTCACCTGACAAAGTTCTTCTTGAGTAGATATTAGAAGTATATGGCTCGAAACACTCGTTGTTTCCTAAGATCTGCGATGTAGAAGCTGTAGGCATTGGAGCCACAAGAAGTGAGTTTCTCACACCATGCTCTTTTACTTTTTGCTTCAAGTCATACCAGTCCCATCTTCCAGAATCTGGAGTCACACCCCACATGTCAAACTGGAAGATACCTTTAGATACTGGAGAACCTTTGAATGTTTCGTAAGGACCTTCTTTTTGAGACAACTCCATAGAAGTCTCCATAGCTGCAAAATAGATCGTCTCGAAAATCTCCTTGTTCAACTTGCGTGATTCTTCACAATCGAATGGAAGTTTCAATAGCATGAACACATCGGCCAAACCTTGTACCCCAAGACCTATAGGTCTGTGACGCATGTTGGAATACTTAGCTTCTGGTATAGGGTAGTAGTTCACATCGATCACCTTGTTGAGGTTTCGCGTGGCTACTTTAGTGATTTCATAAAGCTTTTTGTGATCGAATACACCATCCTCAGTTACATACATTGGAAGCGCCAAAGAAGCCAGATTACATACAGCCACTTCATCTTTGGAAGTGTACTCCATGATCTCAGTACAAAGATTACTTGAACGAATTGTACCTAAGTTCTTTTGGTTAGATTTCTTATTAGCATGATCCTTATACAGTATGTAAGGTGTGCCAGTTTCTATTTGTGATTCAAGAATCTCGAACCAAAGCTCTTGCGCTTTAATCGTTCTTCTTGCACGGCCTTCCTGCTCATATTTTTCATACAGCTTCTCGAACTTTTCACCATAAGAATCATAGAGATCTGGTGCTTCATCTGGGCTGAAAAGTGACCACTGGCCATTTTCTTCCACACGTTTCATGAATAAATCCGGTATCCAAAGGGCATAGAATAGGTCACGCGCGCGTAATTCTTCTTTACCTGTATTCTTTTTTAACTCAAGAAAATGGAAAATATCTGCATGCCATGGCTCCAAATAAATAGCAAAACTTCCTTTACGCTTCCCACCACCCTGATCTACATATCGAGCTGTCATGTCAAAGTTACGTAGCATAGGAACTATGCCATTGGAATTACCATTAGTACCTTTAATGTAAGCTCCAGTAGCACGCACGTTGTGGATACTAAGTCCAATACCACCAGCAGATTGAGAGATCTTAGCGCATTGTTTTAGCGTATCATATATTCCGTCTATGCTATCATCCTGCATACTCAATAGGAAGCATGAAGAAAGTTGTGGCTTAGGCGTCCCTGCGTTGAAAAGCGTTGGAGTAGCATGCGTAAACCATTTTTCGGACATTAAATGGTAGGTCTCAATCGCTGCATCGATATCTTCTTTGTGAATACCTACAGAGACTCGCATGAGCATGTGCTGTGGTCTCTCAACAACTTTACCATCAAGTTTCATGAGATATGAACGCTCTAGTGTTTTGAATCCGAAATAATCGTAGTTATAATCACGATCATAATTGACCGCATTATCAAGTCGCTTAGCATTTGCTCTTATGATCCCATAAACTTCGGTAGAAAGCAATGCCGCATTTTCACCAGTTTTTGGATTCACATAAGTGTAGAGTCTTTTCATGGTATTTGAAAAAGACCCTTCAGTAACCTTATGAAGGTTAGAGATAGAAATTCTAGCTGCTAGTTTAGCGAAATCAGGATGACGTGTAGTCATAGATGCTGCTATTTCTGCTGCCAGATTATCCAACTCAATTGTGGTTACTCCATCATAAAGGCCATCAATAACTTTTTTAGCGATCTCAACTGGTTTAACAAAATCTCCATTGAGTCCATTACATAGATTCTCTATTCGAGCGGTGATTTTGTCGAATTTGACGGACTCTCGTCTTCCGTCTCTTTTAATTACTAGCATTTTTTAATTGGCGATTTGATGGCAAATAAATTTTAGGCGACTATATGTGATTAAAAATCTTCGTCAAGGCTGAATTTTGCTTTTTCTTCTACACCGTTTCCACTGTCCATGACTCCTGCCTTCTGGTATTCTGCCACTCTTTTCTCAAAGAAGTTGGTTTTACCTTGAAGGGAAATCATATCCATGAAGTCAAATGGATTAGTTGCACCGTACACTTTCTCACATCCCAGTTCTCCCAATAAGCGATCGGCTACAAATTCGATGTATTGACACATGAGGTCTGAATTCATCCCAATTAGCTTTACTGGGAGTGCATCAGAAACAAATTCCTTTTCGATGACTACTGCTTCTTGAATGATTGAGGATACAGTATCTTTTGATAATTTGTTTTGAATATGACTGTTGTAAAGAAGGCAAGCAAAATCACAATGAAGTCCTTCGTCTCTGGAAATCAGCTCATTAGAGAAAGTCAGTCCAGGCATCAGACCTCTTTTCTTCAGCCAAAAAATCGAACAAAAACTCCCTGAAAAGAATATTCCTTCTACTGCTGCGAATGCGATTAGGCGTTCTTGGAAATTGCCTTTATCAATCCACCTCAATGCCCAATCTGCTTTTCTCTTAACACAGTCCATAGTATCTATGGCGTGGAAAAGTGAGTCTTTTTCTTTAGAGTCTTTTACGTAAGTATCTATTAAAAGTGAATAAGTTTCAGAATGGATATTTTCGATAGCAATTTGAAATCCATAAAAGAATTTGGCCTCTGTGTACTGCACCTCAGACACCATATTTTCGGCAAGATTTTCATTAACTATCCCATCACTTGCTGCAAAAAATGCCAAAATATGTTTAATAAAATGTCTTTCTCCATCATTGAGAGCAGCCCAGTCCTTGAGATCTTGACTTAAATCAATTTCTTCAGCAGTCCAGAAGCTTGCTTCGGCTTGCTTGTACATTTTCCAAATATCGTTGTGCTGGATGGGGAAGAGAACAAATCTATTAGGGTTATCTTTTAAAAGCGGTTCTTCCATTTGGTTCATAATTGGTGATTTTTACAATAATACTTATCCACTTGACTAAGAGCTTATGAACATTGTTATCCACAACCCTTCTAAGTTATCCACAAATAAAAGTAAATACGCACTTGTTCGATCAAAATCGTGCTTATTTCTCTATAATCTATGGTTTGGGAGACAGCCGGAAAGTAATAAGTGGATCACTTGATCTTCGAACTGCGCTTACAAATGTGTAAAAACTATCATGAAAAAGTAATAAGTGGATCACTTAATCTTCGAACTGCTCTTACAAATGTGTAAAAACTATCATGAAAAATCAAGTCTAGAAAATACCAAAAACAATATGAAAAAATCTCTTGAAAATAATTGACAACTGTCTGCTAAAGAGTATTTTAAGTTTATCATTTCTATTAAAACTTCATCAAATATGCCCTTTCAGAGGTGTTTTAATGAGTGAAAAAAAAGTGAATTTTTTTTTCATAAGGATTTATGCTAAAGGATAGTTTGATTATTTGTCGGCAAGCCATATCTTTGCATTCCTTTTTGAAAAAGCAAATAGAAAACATGTACGCAATAGTAGATATAGCAGGTAAGCAGTTCAAAGTTGAGAAAGACAACTTTGTGTATGCGCCTTTACTTGATGGTGAAGAAGGAACGAAAGTTGACTTTGATCAAGTGTTGTTAATAGATAACGACGGTAAAGTGAAAGTCGGAGCACCAACTGTAGAAGGTGCTTCTGTTTCAGGAAAAATTCTTGGACACTTAAAAGGAGACAAAGTGATTGTTTTCAAAAAGAAAAGAAGAAAAGGTTATAAGAAAAAGAATGGCCATCGTCAGGATTTTACTAAAGTATTAATAGAAGACATTAAAGGTTAAGAATCATGGCTCACAAGAAAGGTGCAGGTAGCTCCAAAAACGGAAGAGAATCGGAAAGTAAACGCCTCGGTGTGAAAATCTATGGTGGTCAAAAGGCTATAGCTGGTAACATCATTGTTCGTCAAAGAGGAACAAAACATCATCCTGGAGACAATGTAGGAATTGGTAAAGACCATACATTGTTTGCTTTGATTGACGGGACTGTTAGATTCAGAAAGACAAAACAAGATAGATCCTACGTTTACGTAGATTCAATCTTAGCTGACTAATTAAAGGGTCAAAAATGATATTAAGAGAGGCTCGCACATGCGAGCCTTTTTTTTGTGCTTACTGAAATAGTGAAGCGTCTAGTCCTGGAATAATCCGAAGTGCATTTTGATAATACACTTTTCGGAGAACTTCATCAGACAATCCTAGTCCATACATCCGCCAATAGGCATGGTACTTTTTGTAATAAGGAAAGTATTCATCTTCTGTTTCTAGGACTCTGAAATAGGTATAGAATTCTTCTGGATTGTATGCATCCTTTGCGAAGAGAATCCTGTCTGAGTATGTTTCGAAGAATTTTTTAGATGCACGAGGTTGGCGACCAAGCTCAGCTATCACTGCTCCAATTCCAACATTTACATTTGGGAACTCATCGAGGTGTTTACTTAAGGCTTGTAAGTCATTAGCCATCCAGCCCATGTGTGCATTGATAAATGTAGTTTTTTGATGTTTTCTAAAAACATCATGTTGCTCAGCAATAATTTGAGCCCAAGGAGCTGGGTTATTTTCACTCCTTTTACGTCCTGGCTTAAGTTTAAGCTCTAACCATCGTTCATTGGTCTCATCATGAGGCTCCCAAAATTGTTTTGGGTCGGCCGCATGTATGATAACTGGGATTCCCAACTCTCCACACTTCGCCCATACAGGGTCCATGCGTGGGTCATTGATAGTTACTCTGTTGCCTTCAATATCATTGATGCTCATACCTAGACTTTTATAGATCTTAAGTCCTTTGGCGCCATTTAAAACATCTTCGCCGAGCTGTCTAACTGCTTCATCTGACCAATTCGGTTTTCCTATCTCTTTGAAGGATACATTCGTGAAGAGTGCGATACGGCTTGGTGCAACTCCTTTGATTCGTTTGGCCATAGACTTAAGATATTCCTGACTGTCTATATCTCCAGCTGTTCTATCGTATCCTCTTCCGCTGAGATTGACCATGATTCCCATATTGAGCTGATCCATCTCTTCTTCGATTTTCTCAATTTTCTCTTTGGTGAGATTCCATTGATGACTATGCACATCAATAAAAGGGAATTTTGACCGAGTGATTGGATGCTCTTCAACCTTGAGGCTTGATATAGGATCATAGGTCTCAAAATCCATCGAAAGATTGTCCTGAGCGTTTGTCCAATGGCTAGCTATAAATAGTAGTGTGATAAGTGTGGCTGAAAATCTCATAGGTTAAAGGGTATGTGAAAAGTCAAATCAAGTTTACGAATATACACTCGTGATGATATTTGTTTGTGTTGAGTGGTTAGTTGTTGATTTAGCGGACAGGGGATCACAAAATGTCCTATCAGCGAACACTTACGAAACAGAAAGTGTCCGAATAAGTACAATAATTATTGCCAAGTCACGTTGAATTAATATATAACAATCAGTTTATTAAGGAGTTATGGTTATTGGCATAGCCATTGCCAAGACTAATTCATCATGCCTAAGCAAAAGAAAAACATAAATAAAGGAACAGCTAAAACACTCTTGATAATATTAGGAGTAGTTGTTGCCTTACTTTTAACACTTAATGCTCCACTTTTCACAGCATTGAATTTATCTGTGAATAGCACCAGTAATTTGGCTAAGAATCAAAAGGAGATTCTTCCTTTACCTGAAGCCAAGGATGCATCCTCTGGTATAAATTACAACTCCGGTACACGCATTCTTCATATATTCACTGAAAATCTTCCTTATTTGAATAACAAGTAATCCAATGACTAAACGACTTTATAGATCTAAATCAGAATCAATAATTGCAGGTGTTTGTGGTGGTATGGCTGAATACTTCGACTTGGATCCCACGCTTGTACGAATAGGATTTATTACACTCTCAGTCTTGAGCGCTGCTTTCCCTGGAATACTGGTTTATATTATCCTTTGGATTGTCGTACCCGATCAATACTAAATTTCAAAGCATTTTTGAATACGTCGAGATCCAACGATCAGGTACTTCGCCTGAAACAGCAGTTTCATAATCAGCATAATTACAAGGGATCATTCTACTTCTAACGAATCCTGATGTCTCACTCGGGTGCGGTACTTCCATCCACCACTTCTCAGAAACCTTGCTTTTGTAAAACTTGATAGTGGATGGGTCGCCACCTACAGTCACTTCAAAAATGAGATAATCGTTGGACTGGAAACTTCTTTCACCCTTTCTATTGTAAAAGCCTTCTATGAAATACCATATCATGGTACTTACTACAAATGATGTTTTTTGATCTGAAGTGTCTTTTGCTAAATCATACTCATAGAAGCCGATGGAACTGAGCTTGTCATTCAATCCGGCATACCAGCAGATCTGACAAGCTTCTTCTCCAGTGAGTCCATAGACTTTGGCATCCGTAGCGCCAGGGCAGTAGTGCGCTTGGAGGGCTGAAATGTCGAAGCTCAGCATGTCTGCCTCACGAATGATTGGCTCAAGATTCATTACATTTTCTTTCACATTCCCAAGCCTATGAGATTCGAAACTTAGTTTTTCAAGTAACTCCACCTCTTTCTGATCAACGAGATAAGATTGGAAACCAAGCTGATTAAAGGAAAATAGGAAATTTGGATCGTGCTTAAAGATTCGCTGGAAGTGGGTAACATTTGCTAGTCCTGTTTTGGGATCGTTAAGGTCCAATTTGTTATCAATGGACAGGAGTGAAATGAGCTTATTTTGGTTTTCATAGGCCAGATATTGGCCTATATCCAAATTATGGCTTCCGCCAATTATCAAAGGAAGTATTTGACGATTCATCAAATACTCACAAACTTCTTTCAATCGCTGATAGGTATCTTCTAATTCGGGACCGTTTCTGAAATTGCCTAGATCGATGATTTTCAGATTTCCAGATCCTTTTTTTAGCGCATAAAGCTGTGATCTTATAGCGTTTGCCGAGGCACTCAGCCCATGCTGATGATATTCCTCTGCTCCTCGAGACTCCAAAAGTCCTATAATGGCGATATCCATTCCTTCATGGTCTGGCATTTTCTCAAGATTGATGTAGAATGAATGAGAAAGTGAAGAGGAAGGCAGTTTGGAAATGGATACGTCCTTTCCAATTGGGTCAAAAAAGAGTTGAAGGTCCATTCAGCTAGTATAAGGCTTAGGCAAAAATAGTTTTACTGATGAGAGGCAATTTAAACTAAGTATTGTTATCGAATGACTCGACATTGAACTCCTTAATTTCTATTTAATCAGATAGCAGGAGGACTCAAACAAAAAAGGCTACCTCACTTAATTTTGAGACAGCCTCTTCTGAGATCATTAATTTGAAGAATTAACCTCCAAAATCATCAAATCTGATGTTTTCATCAGGAATACCATAATCTTCGCCCATTTTCTGAACTGCAGCATTCATAAGTGGAGGTCCACAGAAGTAAAGTTCAATATCTTCAGGAGCGTCATGCTTACTCAAGTATTGATCTATCACAGCCTTGTGTACGAATCCTAAGAATCCATCACCATCTTTGTCATGAATGTCTTTTTTAACCTTCCAATTATCTTCAGGAAGTGGTTCAGACAATACTATAAAGAAGTTGAAATTCGGAAAAGTCTTTTCTAATTGGTAGAAATGATCCAAATAGAAAAGTTCACGTTTGGATCTTCCTCCATACCAATAGGTTACTTTTCTGCCAGTTTTCAAAGTTTTGAAAAGGTGGTAAAGATGTGATCGCATTGGAGCCATACCAGCACCACCACCAACATAAAGCATTTCTGCGTCCGTCGGGTTGATAAAGAACTCACCATAAGGACCTGAGATAGTTACTTTGTCACCTTTTTTACGTGAGAAAATATATGAAGAAGCAATACCAGGATTGACTTTCATCCATCCATTTGCAGCTCTGTCCCAAGGTGGTGTTGCTATACGCACGTTGAGCATAATTTCACGACCTTCAGCTGGGTAGGATGCCATCGAGTAGGCACGCTCTATAGTCTCAGTGTTTTTCATTTTGAGATCCCATAGTCCAAATTTATCCCACTCCAATTGGAATTTATCTGCTTGATCGTGTTCTTCTGGATGAGCGGTGATGTCCATGCCCTTGAAATCAACTTCGCACTCTGGTACTTCTATTTGAATATAACCACCAGCTTGGTAATCCATATCCTCAGGAATCTCAACAACAAATTCTTTGATAAATGAGGCAACATTGTAATTTCTTACAACTGTTGCTTCCCATTTTTTAATACCAAATATCTCTTCTGGTATCTCTATTCTCATGTCTTCTTTCACCTTTATTTGACATGCTAGTCTCACGTGCTCTTTTTGCTCGGTTCTACTTAGGTGTCCAACTTCTGTTGGGAGCACATCGCCTCCACCTTCTTCTACCTTGCACTTGCACATAGCACAAGTCCCACCACCACCACAAGCAGATGGAAGAAATATCTTCTGACTAGAAAGTGTAGACAATAAAGTAGATCCAGCACTAATTGTGATTGGATTAGCTTCATCACCATTGATGATGATATTCACCGGACCCGACTGCACAAGTCTTGACTGTGCAAAGAGTAGAATGAATACAAGTAGCAAAATCACTAAGGTGAAAGCCACGATGGATGTTATAATGACTGATGACATAGGGCGATAGCCTTTTAAAATGAGATATTATCTTAACAAATATAAGTGATTATCATTTCTGATATCACTTGGTCTTTATGCAATTTATACTTCAGATTTACTAACAGGATTTGATTGTTATTGTTTGTCTTTAGTGTAGATGATTCCAAGGAGTGTTGTAAGTTTTGCTTTCAACTGTCTACGGTCAACGATAAAATCTAAAAATCCATGTTCCTGAACGAATTCTGAACTTTGAAATCCTTTAGGTAAATCCTTTCCAATGGTTTCTCTGATTACTCTTGGTCCAGCAAAACCAATAAGTGCGCCTGGTTCAGCAATGTTTAAATCACCAAGCATCGCGTAAGAGGCGGTAACACCACCAGTAGTTGGGTCAGTAAGTAACGAGATATATGGGATTTTGGCTCTTGAGAGCAAAGCAAGTTTAGCTGAAGTTTTAGCCATTTGCATAAGCGAGAAGCCAGCTTCCATCATTCTTGCTCCACCTGATTTGGATATCATCAAAAACGGTATTTTTTCCTTCAATGAATAATCAATACCTCTAGCGATTTTTTCACCAACTACTGATCCCATTGATCCGCCAATAAAGGCAAAATCCATACAACAAATGGTGATTTTACTACCATTCATAGTGCCATGTGCAGTGCGTACTGCGTCTTTTAGTTCGGTCTTATTTTGAGTTGCCTTTATCCTTTCGGGATATTTTTTACTATCAGTAAATGTCAAAGGGTCTGCAGAACTCATGTCAGCATCCAATTCAACAAACTTGTTGCCGTCAAAAAGAATTTCAAAATACTCTTTAGAGCCGATTCTTACATGATAGTCATCATCAGGGCAGACATATGCATTGTTGCGTAACTCTCGCATATGAATGATGTTGCCGCTAGGAGTCTTGTACCAAAGTCCATCTGGAGCTTCTTTTTTCTTCTCCGTTGGGGTGTGAATTCCTTTATCCTGCCTCTTAAACCAAGCCATATTGGGATGTTAAATGAATTGCAAAACTAACTGATGTTGATCAAACAGAAGGTACTCAAACGGCATTTCTATATGCGCGAAATCACTTCACTTCCTCATAATCCACATAGTCACCACCTTTAAAATCACTTTTGGATTTTGTTTGCTTAGGTACATAGTCTATGTGGATATTCCCGTCTTTATCGCGAGGTTGATAAGATGTATTATGATTTTGCTGCGTGCGCTGCTGCGCATTGATAATCAGCATGCGAAAAAAGAATCCTCCAAGGCGATAAAGCACATAGAAGATCAGTATTACTATTAAGAGAAATTTTAGCATATCTTCTTTTAACTTATCTACTAAGGAATCGGTTGCGTTCAGCGTAAATTTCTAAGAAATAATCGTCCATTAGGTCCTCAATGAAATGGATGGCTTCACCAGTAGACTTCATTTCTGGCCCTAATTCCTTATTTACATTTGGGAATTTATGGAACGAGAATACAGGTTCTTTGATAGCATAACCGTGTTTGTATGGTTTGAAATCAAAATCCTTCACTTTTTTCTCACCCAACATCACTTTAGTGGCGTACTTCACATAAGGTTCACGGTAGGCCTTACAGATGAAAGGTACGGTTCGTGAAGCTCGTGGATTTGCCTCTATGATATAAACCTTGTCATCCTTGATAGCAAACTGGATATTGATAAGACCAACTGTCTTCAAAGCTTTCGCAATTTTCACTGTGTATTCTTGAATCTGACGGATTACGAAATCCCCGAGATTGTAAGGAGGCAATACTGCGTAAGAGTCTCCCGAATGGATACCTGCGGGCTCTATATGCTGCATGATCCCAATGATGTAAACATCTTCACCATCACAGATAGCGTCAGCCTCCGCTTCGATGGCACCTTCTAAGAAATGATCCAGCAGAATCTTACCATCAATTTTCTCTTTAAGCAAGTTCACAACATGTTGCTCCATCTCTTGCTCATTGATGACAATTTTCATACTCTGACCACCAAGAACATAACTCGGACGAACTAGAAGTGGGAACCCGATTTTTTTGCAAAGTTCTAATGCATCTTCGGCATTGTCGATAGCGCCATATTCTGGATATGGTATGTTTTGTTCTTTCAATAGGTCTGAAAAACGACCTCTGTC